>JBFFLX010000207.1:0-5713 GCA_041554435.1 Bacteroidales bacterium | reverse complement strand
GACAGGGATAAGTTCAGCTTATATAAACTTAGCATTGCCAATGCAACAATTAACACTTCTGTTGTTGAAAGATTAAAATAATTACTTAAAAAAGTTTAATAAATATTGTATTATTCATTATTTTTACTTATTAATGATATAAACTTTATTTATGCTGATAAAAACATATAATGCCATTAATAAACTTACTACTCTGGAAAAAAGCAGGATAACAAAGTTTATCCATGAGCATTCTAACAATAAAAACGACACAAAAAAAGCAATTCGTAAAAGTCTTGATTATGCTGCCAAAGAGAGAGCAGGTTTAGGTGGGTACGTGTTTACTATTTCTATGAATAAAGAAATAGTTGGCGCTCTTGTTGTTAACAAAACAGGAATGGACGATTATATACCTGAAAACATTATAGTATACATAGTAACACATCTGGAATACCGAAAACAGGGAATAGCAAAAAAACTTATGAATAGGGCTATTGAACATTGCAAAGGTGATATTGCTTTACATGTTACTCATGATAATCCCGCAAGAAATATGTTTGAGAAATTAGGTTTTACAAACCCTTATCTGGAAATGCGTTATAAGAGAAAATCTCAGCAAATACCAGCATCCTAAAATACTCTTATATCCGAAATTAACTTTCTTTAGGACTCATTTCCACAGATTTTTTATCTTTGCAAAATATATAATTAAGTTAATTACTATATCGTAATTAAGATATAACACCCAAAATCATTTAAGCAATATTTTGGTTTTTTTTTAGGGAAAAATTAATTAGAATTAATAAATATTTAAATTATTCGTTCAAAGCGTTTTAATGGTCAAAAATTTAGTAAAACTAAAATAATTAAACAATAAAAACTGCATCTTGAACATTCATGTCAAGTAAAGAAGAATATACATATAACATTGATTATATAGATGTTTTAAGGGTGCTTAAAATATTATTACTTGTATGAACAAAGAAATAATAAACTTAAGACACGATTTACATAAACATCCAGAGGTTTCGAATAATGAATTTGAAACTTCTAAAAGGATAAGTGAATTCGTTAATGCCCTAAATCCCGACAAAGAAATTTCATTGGGCAAAACAAGTAAGTTGTTCGTTTTTGATAGCAAGCAGGCGGGTAATACAATTGTTTTCCGCTCCGAACTTGATGCTCTCCCCATAAAAGAGAACACTTCTGTTGAATATTCCTCCGTAAACGAGAATGTAGCACATAGTTGTGGTCACGACGGACATATGTCAATATTATCAGCCCTCGCACAAAAAATTGCCAACGATCGTCCTAAAAAAGGAAAAGCAGTATTACTTTTTCAGGCTGCAGAAGAAGTAGAACAAGGTGCCAGAGATGTTGTAGAGAACGAAAACTTCCAAAGAATAAAGCCGGATTATATATTTGGTTTACATAATGTTCCCGGAAAGGAGTTACATAATGTTATTATTAAAAACGGAAGTTTTGCAGCAGCTTCAAAGGGAATGACCATTAGTTTGCAAGGGGCAACTTCTCATGCTGCCGAACCTGAAAAAGGTATAAATCCCGCTCAGGGTATTGCCAAAATTGTTAATCAATTGAATGATTTGATAAACCAAAAGAGTTTATTTTCCGATTTAACACTATTGACCTTCATTTATATTAGAATGGGAGAAATATCATTTGGCACTTCCGCCGGAAAGGCAAAAATGGGAATAACATTGCGTTCCTTCGAAAACTCAGATATGGATCTGTTAACAAAAAAATCGGAGGAAATTATTAAAAGTGTTTGCACAGAAGAAAAACTTAAATATAAAATAGATTACGATGAAGTATTTCCTTCCACGGTTAATGATGAAAATTGCAACTCTATCGTTAGGAATGCTGCCTCAGAAAATGGATTTAAAATAGAACATATAGATACGCCTTTCAAATGGTCGGAAGACTTTGGATATTATACCGAAAAATATCGCTGTGGATTTTTTGGATTAGGATCGGGGAAAAATCAACCTGCATTACATAATTCAAATTATAATTTCCCGGATGAAATTATTGAAACCGGAGCAAATATGTTCTTTAAAATATATAAACAACTTAATTTTTAAAAAATTTAATATGTTAGAAATCAGAAGAATTAATAATGAAAAAGAATTTGAAAATATAACAAGAGGAGAATTTATCGACTTCCTGTTCACACATTTAGATCGCTTTGGAGATCCAAAAAAAGATATAGAAAAGTGTTTGGATTATGCATTTTCTGATGAGAAATCAGAAGGTGGGTTAGCCTTAGCAGCATTCTATAAAAATAATTTAGTAGGGGCTTTAATAATGAATAAAACCGGAATGGGTGATTATATTCCTGATTGGGTATTAGTTTACGTTGCAGTTGATGCCTCATACAGAGGACAAGGTTTTGGAAAACAAATAATCGAAAAAGCATTTGCCGAAACTGACGGAAATGTTAAACTTCATGTGGAATATGACAATCCGGCAAAACGTCTCTATGAACGCCTTGGTTTTACAAATAAGTATGCCGAAATGAGATATAATAGAAATAAATAACGGTCAGATTAACAAACATATAAGCATAAAAATATAAACATGGCTGAACTACAGATTAATATTGCGGAAATACGAAATAATATTAAGATTCTTAATAAGTACCTTAAAGACAGGAATATTAAGTGGAGTTTGATAACCAAGGTATTTTCAGGAGATAAGGAGTTTATGAAGCAACTGCTTACTCCCGAAATTATTAAGGACATTCATTCAGTTGGAGACTCAAGATTATCGAGTATAAAACGTCTTAAGGAACTTAATTCCGACCTTGAAACAATATATATTAAGCCTCCGGCACAAGCTTATGTTCAGGATGTTGTTAAATATGCTGATATCTCTCTAAACTCATCATTTAAAACAATTTTGGCTCTGGATAAAGCTGCGCGTCAGCAAAAGAAAATCCACAAAATAATAATAATGATTGAGTTGGGAGAACTTAGAGAAGGCGTAAACAGAGATGATTTATCGGAATTTTATGAAAAGGTTTTTAATCTCGATAATATTAATGTTGTTGGATTGGGTAGTAATCTGGGATGTATGTATGGTGTTGAACCCACTTACGATAAACTTCTCCAACTAAATCTTTATAAAGAACTTATAGAAACTAAATATGGTTCTAAACTTGATTTAATATCAGGAGGAAGTTCTATAACGCTGCCATTATTGGAAAGAGGCGCCGTTCCAAAAGATATAAATCATTTCAGAATTGGCGAAAGTGTATTTTTTGGTACCAGTCCGCTCGAAAATAAACAGTTTTTAAATCTGTGCACCGACACATTCAATTTCTATTCCCAAATAATAGAACTTGAAGAAAAAGGTATGGTTCCTGATGGTATTATTGGTGATGCCAGTATTGGACATTCAGCTGAGTTTGATGAAGAAGATATGGGTAAAACTACTTACAAAGCCATTTTGGATTTCGGCCTGCTGGATGTTGATCAGGAAGGATTGTCAATAGATGATGATGAAGTTAAGTTTGTTGGTATAACCTCTGATATGACCGTAGTTGATATTGGAGATAATACCAATGAAGACGGCAGTAAAAAGTATGGAATTGGCGACAAGGTTTGTATGGATGCCGACTATATGTCGGTAGCCAGATTGTTTAACTCAAAATTTATCGAAAAGAAATTTATTAAAACTGATGATTAATGCTTGAAAGAATATTAACTGAAAACAAAAATCATTTCTCAGGTATTTTGCCTTTTCAACTTTATAGTGATGATATTTTTCAACTAGACCTATCAGTTGATAATAAGGAACTTTATAATGTAGATTTAACTTCTACATCAAAACTTGAATCATACATTAAAGATAAGTTAAAAGCGGCAAATAAAAGCATTGCCATGGGCGGCTATGCTGAAGATAGACTTATTTACAGAAAGAGTTCTCTGTTCGGAAATGATGAAAATGCCAGGAGCATCCATCTTGGTATAGATATATGGTGTGATGCAAATACCAGCATCCTCTCCCCTTTTGATGGTATTATTCATAGTTTTAAAAACAATAATAATTTTGGAGATTATGGACCTACTATAATTGTGGAGCACCAATTGAACGAACATACTTTCTTTACCCTTTACGGCCATTTATCTAAAAAATCTTTGGAAGGACTTGAACCAGGAAATAAAATAGTTAAGGGCGAAAAAATCGCAGAATTAGGCAATGAAAAAGAAAACGGAAACTGGCCGCCACATCTTCATTTTCAAGTAATTACCGATATGGGAACCAAGAATGGCGACTTTCCGGGTGTTTGTTCTCAAAAAGAAAAAAATCAATTTTTAATTATTTGTCCAAATCCAGCCTTAATACTAAATATTAAATAAATGCCATCAACATCACGTATTCATATAAAATCGAAAGCATTAGAAAACAATATTGATTTTGTTCGTTCATTAATAGGTAATAATACAATATTATCAGCTGTTATAAAAGGTAATGCCTATGGGCATGGTGCACATATAGTCATTCCCGCTTTTGAAAAATATGGTATAAAACATTTTTCTGTGTATTCATCTGTTGAGGCCAGAAATGCGTTTAAATATAAATCAAAGGAAACTACATTGCTTATAATGGGTTATATATTACCCGCAGATTATATATGGGCAATTGAAAATAATGTTGAGTATTATGTATCTGATATCAGTGAATTATACAACACCATAGAAACTGCCAGGCAATTACAGAAAAAGGCAATTATTCATATTGATGTAGAAACCGGAATGAATCGTACCGGACTGGGAATAGCCCAACTAAAAAAGGCAATTCCCATTATTAAGGAAAATGCAGAATATTTATTAATCAGAGGCGTAACTTCGCATTTCGCAGGTGCCGAAAGTATTGCAAATCATTTTAGAGTTAAAACACAATTTTCTGTATTTAAGAAAAGAGTTAAACTTATTAACTCAAAAGGTATCTTTCCAGAACTTAAGCATATTGCAAGTTCTGCAGCAACTATCAACTATCCTGATTCCCGACTCGACATGGTTAGAGTTGGAATATTACTCTATGGATACTGGCCAACACAGGAAACATTTATTCACTACATCCACAGAAGAAAAGATAAGTCTGACCCTCTTTTAAGAGCCATCAGATGGTGTTCAAATGTTATATCAATAAAGAAGGTGCCGGCAGGTGAATTTATTGGTTATGGATTGAGTTTCCAGGCACAACATGATATGACTACTATACTTGTTCCTGTAGGTTATTGTAATGGTTATAGTCGTTCGTTGAGTAATAGTGGACACATTATTGTTAAAAACCATATAGCACCCATTATAGGTAGTGTTAATATGAATATGCTAATCGCAGATGTTACAAACATCGAAAATATTCAAATTAACGACAAGGTTGTATTGATTGGAAAACAGGGAGATAACGAAATTTCATTCTCATCTTTTGCAGAAATGAACAACTCTTTGAACTACGAAATTTTAGCCCGATTGCCCCAAAATATTGAAAGAATAGAAACTGATATTGATTAAATTATTTTAATTAATATTACACTATAATTTAATATTTAATGAACGAGAAAATTCGATTGAAAGAGGCTGTTTCCATTGGTATTGGAAAAATGGTAGGTGGAGGAATATTCGCTGTACCAGGATTGGCAGTAACTTTTGCCCGGGAAGCAACTCCTTTGGCTTTTCTGTTTGCAGCAATTATTGTGCTTATCAGT
>JBFFLX010000206.1:0-5764 GCA_041554435.1 Bacteroidales bacterium | reverse complement strand
GCGTCAGTTTGTTACTTTCGATGCATTCTTCTCAAACACCATGTTCCATGAAGTTGCTCACGGAATGGGAATTAAAAATACCATTAACGGTAAAGGTCCTGCCCGTACAGCATTAAAAGAAAAATATTCAGCCATTGAAGAGGGAAAAGCCGATATTTTAGGATTATTTCTGGTAACCAAACTAAATGAAATGGGTGAGTTTACCGAAACAAATCTCATGGACAACTATGTTACTTTTATGGCCGGTATTTTCCGCTCAGGTCGTTTTGGAGCAAGTAGTGCACACGGTATGGCAAATATGCTTCGCTGTAACTACTTCCTCGAAAAAGGTGCATTTGTTAGAAACGATGATGGTACTTATTCAACCGATATGGAAAAAATGAAAGCAGCATCTGCTGAACTTACTGAGAAGATATTAAAACTTCAGGGCGATGGTGATTATGAAGCCGCTAAAGCCTGGATAGAAAAAGATGGTATTATAAAAGATCAACTTAAAGCCGACCTTGCAAGAGTTAATGAGGCAGGAATTCCTGTGGATATTTACTTTAATCAGGGTCCGGAATTCGTTGGTTTAAAATAAAAAAACAGAAAGGGAATCGATAAACGGTTCCCTTTTTTAATTTTGAACAATGTCCGAATTAATGAAACAGGTGTTCACATGCGAACAATAATCCCCACCGTATTTTAGACATTTATTTGCAATAAATTGATTGTTAGAACAATAGTACCGGTGGTACAATTTATGTTAAACAGTCGGGAGACCGACACGTCTATGTTAATTTTAAAAACAAAAAACTTAATAATGAAGAGATTTACTTATTTAATTGTTGCTTTACTATTGATTTCGGGAATCAAAGTTAAAGCCGATGAGGGTATGTGGTTGCCAATGTTTATCGACAGACTCAATTATGTTGATATGCAGAATAAAGGACTGCAACTTACACCCGAAGAAATTTATAGTGTTAACCACTCAAGTTTAAAAGATGCTATTGTTGGCCTTTCCAATAGCCCTACTCCAAACGGATATTTTTGTACGGGAGAAATAGTATCCTCACAGGGTTTACTATTCACCAACCACCACTGTGGTTTCGATGCTATACAAAAGCATTCAACCGTTGATCATGATTATCTTGCCGATGGTTTTTGGGCTATGAGTTTTGAGGAAGAACTCCCAAATGAAGGTTTAACTGCATCCTTCCTGATAAGAATGGATGATGTTACCGATAGTATTATTCCCATGATTAGTGATACTCTTGAAGGATCGGCTCGTAATGCTGCCATCAGAGAAATTACAGGAAGATTAAAAGAAAATGCATCAGAAGATGGAAAATACAATGTAGTGGTAAAAAGTTTCTTCAGCGGAAACGAATATTATTTATTTGTTTATGAAGTTTATAAAGACGTAAGATTAGTTGGAGCACCTCCTTCCTCTATAGGTAAATATGGTGGTGATACCGACAACTGGATGTGGCCTCGTCATACCGGTGACTTTTCAATATTCAGAGTTTATACAGCACCTGATGGTAGTCCTGCTGAATATTCAGCAGACAATGTTCCTATGGTTCCAAAACATCACCTTCCGATTTCTCTCGATGGAGTAAAAAAAGGTGATTTCGCTATGATTTGGGGTTATCCGGGAAGCACCGACAGATACTTAACTGCCAAAGGCGTTGAATTTACAACAGAGTATTATTTCCCTCCATTGATTGAAGCTTTCGGAAAAAAACTTGAAGTTTGGAAAAAGCATATGAATGCCGATCAGGAAGTTAGAATTAAATATGCATCTCAATATGCAGGAGTTGCAAACTCATGGAAATACTTTATCGGACAACGCAGAGGCGTTAAAAACCTTGATGTTGTTGGCGATAAAGAACAATATCAGCAAGAGTTTATGGATTGGGTAAATGCCGATCCTGCCAGAAAGGAAAAATATGGAACTATAATTTCTGATATTGATAATAAGATAGTTGAACAGCAACAGACTATTAAACCATTAATCTATGCCAGTGTATGTGGTATAGGTGGTAGTGGAATAGTAAGTTACGCTCAAAAGTTTTCTGGTCTTGAAGGCAAGATGGAAAAAATTAAAGAAGAAAAAGATAAGAAGAAAAAAGCCAAACAAGAGGAGAAATTATCGGAAATGGCCAATGGTATGATAGAAGGAATACCTGATCATTTTAAAGATTATGATATGGCTACCGACAAAGAGGCTTTCGCAGAGATGACGAAAATGTATTACGAAAGACTTTCATCAGATATGTATCCGGAACTTCTTGTGGATTTACACAAAAAATTCAAAGGCGACTTTTATGCAATTGCCGATTATGTATTTGATAAATCAGTATTCGGAAGCCCTGAGAAAACAGAAGAATTTCTAAAGGATCCTAAATATAAAACTTTGGAGAAAGATCCTGCCTTTATTTTGAGCAAACAATATATGGCCGGATTAATGAAGGCTTCTCAATCATATCGTCAGGAAAATCCTGCTGCCGACAAAGCAGAGAGATTATATATGGAGGCCATGCGTGAAATGCAGCCCGACAGATACTTCTATCCAAATGCAAACTCTACTTTGAGGTTTACCTATGGACAGGTTTTACCATATAATCCTGCAGATGCTGTTGAATATGATTATGTTACACATCTTAGTGGAGTTATGGCAAAAGAAGATCCTACCAACGATGAATTTATTGTTGCTCCTAAACTTAAGGAACTTTACGAAACAAAAGATTATGGTCCTTATGCAAATGAGGACGGACGTATGGTTGTTTGTTTCCTTACAAATAATGATATTACCGGTGGTAATTCTGGATCACCTGTTATCAACGGAAAAGGTGAACTAATAGGACTTGCCTTTGATGGAAACTGGGAAGCCATGAGTAGCGACATCGCCTTTGCTCCAAAACTTCAAAGGACAATAGTTGCCGATGCCAGATATGTATTGTTCATAATCGACAAATTTGCAGGTTGTACCCGCTTAATTGACGAACTTACCATTCATAAACAAATGCCGCAACCCGAAAGAGTTGAGCTTATTGAAGAAGTACCGGCAGAATAGAATAATAAAAATTGTTATTTCATTGTTACAGGGGGCTTGTTTTTAGGAACAAGCCCTTTTTTATTCTGTTTTAATCTGTATCAATTTACCGTCATCGCTAATTCTGATAATGTTGGAATTATACTTATTTGTTACGCTCATACGATAAACACTTCCCTCCAAACCCGGAATTTCTATGCGTTCTTTATAGTCGGATATCTTCCAGTCGGCAAACTTAGAATTTTGAAGAGCCTGTTTAATGTTCTCTGGTAATTCATTGAGTTGTGTTCTGGTTTCAAACCAAACACCATAACGGTTATAAATTGCCCTGCTGTTTTCGTCATTATTATAAAACTCCACCTCATAATTTGAGGGCTGATCAAATCTGTATACAACTACGGTTCTCTCACGATACCAATTATTGTATGATTGACCATAATCATTATACCAATAGGCAATATTTGTTACATACCACATCTTGACATAAGAATTAGGATATCTTAGTTTAAACTCCGACCTAACCTTTTTAGGGACATCATTTATCTCAACTATTGTGCGGTAGTTAACAACATTTTGCGCATTTAAGCCGATAGCAAAAATAGCAATCGAAATTATTAATAATGCTTTTTTCATTTAGTTATGTATTTTAGAAAATGATAATATAAAGTTTATCAGAAACATATCTGAGAGTGTTTTTTGCAACAGATTGCTCTTCTTTAAAGAAGACTTTAACAATGAAATTAAAGTTTAGTTAACCAACAACTTAAATGTTGCATTTCCTGTGGGAGAATTTGCAATAATCAAATAAAGACCAGGAGATAAATAACTTGTGTTAAATTCAAATTGATTTTCACCCTGCTGATGGAAGCCATCACTAATCAGTTTTACATTTTTACCAATGCTATTAACTAACTGTACCTTTAATGAAGTTTGCTCTTTTAAATTTATACTAACCGTTGTGTTTCCATTTGCTGGATTTGGAAAGCAATTTATTTCAATATTGGAAGCAACAATATTTTCCTCCACTGAAATGATTTCATCAGGCCCGGCTAAAGATGCCAGTGAGCCTATGGAAAGTTTTGCCATATTGTGGAAATAGGGCATATTTAATATGGAAATACGATCGAGTTCCGAATGATAGTAAGGATTAAAATCATTTCCATAATATTCTTCAATTAGTAAAACTGCTGCAAATCCACTGCCCCAAAAAGAAGCATGATCGCTGGCAGTGGTCCCGGGATTTTCAATACGTGGATTTAGAGGTATGCTATACAAACTATTTATTTCAACTATATAATCTGCCAAATCATCTGAGTTTGCTGTTTGTTTAGTATGAATTTCATATTCATTATCCCCGTCGCTATCCCAGGAAATCATATCCATATTAATGACCCCTAAAATATTCAAATTGCTATTGTTGGCATAATACCAACTTCCAAATAATCCCAATTCTTCCTCATCCCAAAAGGCAAATATTATAGAATATTCAAATGCTAAATCTTTAAAAATTCTTGCAGTCTCCAGAACGGCAGAACTTCCGCTTCCGTTATCATCGGCACAATAATAATCAACGGCGTCGTAATGGGCACAAATTACATAATATTCGTCGGGATAAAGAGTTCCTTCCTTTATTGCATAAACATTTTTTCCATTAGAGGCATAATTCTGAACTGTTGTTTCGTATCCAAAACCCTGCATGGTTTCATTAAGATATTCTGCTGCAAGATCATTACCCCAATTGCTTACTCTGTGCTCTATGGTTGTTGTTTGTCCGTTAACTACAACAGCATCTTCTCCCGAAAGATTTCTAAGATAAAAAGTTAAGGAATCCAAATTTACATCATTTATAATGTTGTGTACATCAGGGCTGTATGTTTGAGAAAAGCCAAAAATAACACTAAAGGCCAGCAAGATGGTTAAGTAAAAACGTTTCATATCGATTATTATTGGAGCGCTAATTTAGGAATACTTGTTTAATAAATAAGGTTTTTGGGAAAATAATTGGGAGTTCATGGAGTTCATGGAGTTCATAGAGTGCCTAGAGTGCCTAGAGTGCCTAGAGTGCACTAAAGTTAAATTTGAACCCCAAACGAAACTCGCAACTCGCAACACGCAACTCGCAACAAATAAAAAAGTGCGCTAAAGTCATTGTGAACCATGGTGTTTTTGATCAACCAAAAACCAGACCTGTACACTGCAACCAGCTCAAACTCTCAACCTACAAATACTCATCCATTGGCAGACAGGAGCATAAATTTCTATCTCCATAAGCATCATCAACTTTTGCTACCGGAGGGAAGTATTTAGTGTCTTTTACCCATTCCAGTGGAAAAGCAGCCTGTTCGCGGGTGTAAGGAAATTCCCAATTACTGTTAATCATTTTTTCAGCAGTATGAGGAGCATTAGAAACAACATTATTCTGTTTTTCGGCTTTGCCTTCTTCAACTTCTCTTATTTCGTTTCTGATAGAAATCATGGCTTCTACAAAATAGTCCAATTCCTCCAAAGGCTCGCTTTCGGTTGGTTCAACCATAAGTGTTCCATGAACAGGGAAAGCAACAGTAGGAGCATGGAAGCCGTAATCCATTAATCGCTTTGCAATATCAATAACCGCAATATCGGCAGTTTTGAAAAACTCATTACAATCTAAAATCATTTCATGTCCAACATGACCATTTTCACCCCTGTATAAAATTGGATAATGATCTTTAAGTTTTTCTTTTAAAT
>JBFFLX010000205.1:0-5838 GCA_041554435.1 Bacteroidales bacterium | reverse complement strand
GACTATCAGACTATCAGACTATTGTACTATCTGACCATTGTAATAAGATATTATTATTTTACTTTCAAATAACTAATAAAATTAAAAATACTTCCTGAAAGCCTTTTTGTTTGTATAATTAGTTTTTGAGAATCTTTACTATTTATATACCCCAAGTTTTCAGATAAATATAGAATACTTCTTACTTCTCCACATGAGGCTTTTGCAATAAATAGAAACCTAATAAATTCAGCATCTGTTTCGCGTTCAAAGCCTTCTGCTATATTGTTCATTACTGAAACAGCAGCCCTTTGAATCTGATCTTTTAACCCAAAGTCTTTTATATTTCTGAAGTATTCATAAATGGATAAAGTAAGCGATTTAGAATCCTGCCAAATAATGAGGTCTTCAAATTTTTTAATTGTAACCATGATCGAAAAGAGAGTTTAGTTAATACAAGGCAAATGTATAAAATATTATATATAGTATTAAAAATAGTCAAATAGTCTAATGGTCACATAGTCTGTTATAAACTACTTTGTTCAGGTATCAAGAATAGGCTAAAATAACATAATATCTTATGAAACCCGACTTTCAGACTATTGGACTATCAGACTATCAGACTATTCGACTATTGGACTATCAGACTATTGGACTATCAGACTATTCGACTATCAGACTATCAGACTATTGGACTATCAGACTTTTCTACCATTCGACTTTACTTCTAAAACAAAAAGTTCAGCCCTATATAAAGCCCTGATTTACCATCTTTTTCGCTGAGTGCTCTTCCATAATCTACAGCAATAATAAAGTTTTGGTTCATGGCAATATGCAATCCTCCACCATAACCGCTGTGGAAATTTTCCGAGCCCAAATCGAAATAATCATCTTTATTTACTGTAGCAGGAAGATTATCAACTGCATCTTTCATATCGATATATTGTATTGCACGGCCGGTATCAAAGAAACCGCTCAAAGCCAAATAAAAGTTCTGATTTATCAGTTGAAATTTCCAGAATTTCCATCTGAGTTCAAAATTTCCATAAGCAATCCCATCGCCTATCACTCTGTTACGCTCAATACCTCTGATGGTTTTTCCGCCCCCAAGTCCTTCATTATAAGCACCTTTCATACCAATATAATACATAAGCCCCTGTGCATAATAAGGTGTATGACCTGCTACATTAAACTGAACACCAAGTCGGTATGCAAATGATAGTCTGTCTTTTACCAGCGTAAAATACTGACGGTGTGTAAGGGCAAACTTCATAAAACCATTATCCATGGTAGAGGTAAATTTGGGAGCTGTAACCAAAATTGCTTCTGTCCAGATACCTCTGGTGGGAAGAGCTTCATTATCACGGCTATCATAAACAAGCCCCAGTTTAAAAATTGTAAAAGAACCTCCGTCTCTTTCGTTTGCCGGAATTATATTCCAATCGTTATAGAGTTGAAAAAGCCCTGGTGTGTTGGGTAAGCTATCGCCTTCGCCCTTACCTTTATTTAGAAGGTCAAGATCAACATTACTCATTTTTACATTATAGAAATCGGCACCCACCAGCCAGCGGAACTTTTCGCTTGTAATATTACCCTGGAAATCCAGTTTGGCTCTGAAAAATTTCCTGTCGGTACGATAAAATACTCTGGATACATAATTATTCGGGTCGGTATCATCCTCCCATGAGGAATTATACACCGATTCATAACCATTAAATCCAAAAAATTTAAATGCCCTGTCGGGAAGATAACTCAGGTCGAAGGAAGTACGGATACCCTTTATAAGTTTATCAGAATCGTAATAAAACCTGAAAATTCCACTACCTTTTAAAAACCATGAGCCTTCCACATAAATTGAATGATCGTAACGCGGATAACGGGAACCATCACCATAATGATACAAATTTACCAGAGCACCTAATTGCAATCCCAAATCCGAATCGAAGGAAACTACAGGAAGACCTCCTACATTCCATCCCTTCTTTATTTTTTCTGTTTTATCCTTCTTATCTTTTTCGTCATTGTCGGGATTATTACTAGCATTTACAATAATAGCAAATCCTAAAAGGAAGGCAATAAGCAAAATACCTTTGGTAAATAATTTATTCATAATGTTAATTTTTGGTTTACAAATGCAAATAGAATTTCAAATCACTGTTAAAATTAAACAAAAAAACGAGAAATCAATTTTTTATAAAAGTCCCGCTATTTAATATTTTGTTTTTCTCCCTAAGGGTATATGTATAAACTCCCGGATTCAGATTATTTATATTAAACTGCACCGAGTTGTTTTCAAAAGTTTTTTCAGCCAATTTCTCTCCAATACTATTGTAAATAAATATCCTTCCGTTACTGATATTTGTTTCTGCTTCGAAAGTAATATTGCTTACTGCAGGATTAGGAAAAACATTCAGTTGTGTTTTTGGTTTCCACAAATCCAATATTCCGGTATTGGTATAAATGCTCAGGCTATCCACCAATAATACCGAGCCCTCTTGAGCTCCTATTGCCAAAGATGAAGCAATAATTACGTTAAAACTATCGGGAACGGCATTTGAAATATTTGTCATAAACACTGAAAACTGCGTCCAGGTGTCGGTATTATCAAGGAAGCCGAATCCATATCCAATGGTATCGTAACCTGTTTCTTCGGTATTTTTAAAATTATACATTAGTATGCTCGCCTGATCGTTGCCTACTCCATTATATTTATACCATCCTGTAAGTTTGTAAATATTTTCCTGGAGAAAAAATCCTCCTGATACACTATATGATGAATCAAAAATATTTATGTCTATATCTGCCAGTGTCATTAATCCTGGAAGATTTATATCCATCAAATTCATGGTTTCCAAACGAGCCGCCTTCGATCCTGTATACGCATTGCTACTAGGGCTTACAGTAACCGACCCTAATAAACTTGTATAAGGATTAGGAGTATTCCAATTCGCAGGCTCTTCGTAGATGAAATAGTTATCCCATTCTTCAAAGTCGTAATTCGGTAAAGTTTGAGAGAAAAGGCTGATACTCATAAGTGAAAATACAAGAATAAATATTTTTTTCATTTTTTTAAGTTTTACTATTTGTCATTAATTCTAATTTCGTTTCCTGTTAGCTAATTTAACATTTATTCGATGCACATATTTAATTAGTAGAAAAAAGAGAGTTTTAATAGTAAATTTATAATTTAGTCGATCAGTTTTTAATTAATTATTAATCCAAAAACAATAGCATATCAAGAGGTGATAAGCAATCTTTTATGAAGCGAATTTTAAGTTTAATTTTTGTTATTTTTATTTCAACGAACCTCTTTTCTCAGAAGATAAACGATAGTTTGTTAATTTTCCATGCAAGAATAATTTCTGCCGACAGTTCACAGCCTCTTCATAATGCACATATAATAAGTAAGTTTAACCGATGGGGAACCATAAGCAACGAAAACGGAGAGTTTAAAATGCTTGTCAGCGATGGTGATTCTTTATTGATAAGCACTATGGGCTTTACTCCCAGAGTATTGCATATTGATTCTTCAAAAGTAAATTTTGATAAGCCATATGAGATTAGCATGTATAAGGATACCATTTTAATAAATGAAATTGTAATACATGCATTTTGGGATTACCGCACTTTCAAACAACTGATTGTAAATATGGAGCCTTTAAACCTCGACAATTTTTATCCCAATTGGGAAGGAACAGAACTACTTTATAAAGATCCCACACCACTTACTTTTAAAGGCCCCATTCAGGCACTTTACGATGTGTTTAATCAAAGCGCCAAACTAAGGCGTCAATTGATAAGGAATCGCAGAGAATACAATAAATTGATGATGCAAATGGGCCGGCCAAATGATACTATTCCGGCTTATCCTGAGCATATGAGGGATGGTTATTAATCAGTGTTCAATCCTGGTTTATTAGATATTGGCATATGCCAGAGTTGCTATACAAATAGTAACTCCCTCAACCTCTAATAATTTATTAGCGCAGGCTTCCAGAGTAGCACCTGTTGTTAATACATCATCCACTAGCAGTACTTTTTTTCCCTCTAAACGGTTGCCATTGGGAATTTCAAAAATATCCTTCACATTTTTCCATCTGTCGTAACGCGACTTTTTTGTTTGTGTAGATGTGTGCACTTTGCGCTTTAAATCCTGATTAATTTCAATCTGCATGCTTTCACTAAGACCTTTTGCTATCATTAAACTCTGATTGAAACTTCTTTTTGAAAGTTTTTTTGGATGAAGCGGAACAGGAATAATAAAATCGATGTTTTGATAAAGAGGACTTTCTATAAGTTCTGCTCCAAAAAGGCTACCCAGTTTTATTCCAACTTCCTTTTGTCCACGATATTTTAAATTATGCATTAGGCTTTGAACCCTTCCTTGTTTGCTGAAAAACAAAAATGATGTAGCAGCCTCAATATTTATCCTGCCCCAAAAAACTCTGGAAATGGGATTGTCTTCATGGAAATGAAAACCGGTTTTTGGTAAACGTAAAAGACATTTTATACAGATTATTTTTTCCTGAGATTTCAGTGCCTGTCCGCACGACATACAAATGTTTGGATAGAATAAATCAAATAGATAATTTAGTTTGAATATGTTAAACATGTGGGCTTATTTTTTACTAAAGTAGAAAAAATATGGATAGAAATGAAAAGTATAAAGGTCGAATGGTCCAAATTGTCGAATAGTCAAAGAGTCTAAAGGTCCGTTTTGTGGTAAGTTGGCTGGTGATGTAATTTATGGTAATTTGGCTAAAGCCGTAATTCATAGTAATTTATTGTAGTATATTTATAATGAAATCTTAACTGCAACAAATTACGTGCGGTTTACCTGCCGAAGGCATGGAGCACAATTTACGGCGTCAGCCAAATTACATGCGAAGCATAAATCACTACCCCCATAAAAAAATAACAGCAACTGAAATTGAGATCTCAGCTGCTGTTGAAACAAACACACTATGAAAATTTTTATTATCAGTTGCTGTCTGATATCCGTTTAAACGGATTTTATTTTTTTTGACTTAGCATTCAATAATTATGAAGCAAATGTATACCCTAAAAACAAATTTGTAAAGCAAAAAATCGATTTTATCATTTATTTAACACAGTTGTTAACAAACAGTTAAAAGCCTGTCATTAAATATACAATTGTTTTTTCAAATTGATTGTTACCTTTGAACTTGAAATAAAAATCAATGTTTTGCTTAAAATAAAGGATCTCTCAATAAGTTTTAAAAGTAATGATGAAACTGTAAATGCAGTTAAATCAGTATCCTTCAATATTGCCAGAGGCGAAACATTGGGAATTGTTGGAGAGTCGGGTTCAGGAAAATCGGTAAGCGCACTTGCAATTATGAGACTATTGTCACCACAGGCAATAATAAATGGTGGACGTATTGATTTTGAAGGAAAAAATATTTTGGAATTATCTACAAAAGAAATAAGGAAGATAAGAGGTCGTAAAATTTCGATGATATTTCAGGAGCCCATGACATCTTTAAACCCTGTTATGCGTTGTGGTAAGCAAGTAGCAGAAGTTTTTGGAAATTCCGGTTTATCAAAAACTGAGATAAAAAACAGAGTAATCGATTTATTTAATAAAGTAAAATTACCAAGGCCCGAAAAAATTTATTCCTCCTATCCACATCAAATATCAGGTGGACAAAAACAAAGGGTAATGATAGCAATGGCTATTGCCAACAAACCCGATTTATTAATTGCCGACGAACCCACTACTGCCCTTGATGTGAGAGTTCAAAAGGATTTAATTTTACTTCTTAAGCAACTTAAATCTGAATTTGGAATGAGTTTGCTTTTTATTAGTCACGACCTGGGGCTGGTTTCCGAAATTGT
>JBFFLX010000204.1:0-5865 GCA_041554435.1 Bacteroidales bacterium | reverse complement strand
TATACTAAACTTATCATCTCCAAAAACTCCGGTGCTCCACACATAAAAACCGGAATCGCTGCCTGCAGTTAAATCAAATGTTGATCCTTCACAAATTTGGAGATCGGGGCCTAAATCAACCTGAGGCGAAGCATTTATTTCTATTACTCTTGAGGTTCTTTCTATTCTTCCGTTGGGATAATTATCAGTTGGATAATAATGAACTACAACACTAATTTCATATTCTCCTGCCTGATTGTAAGTATGCACAGGCCATAATTCTGTAGTAGTAGCAGAGCCATCACCAAAATCCCATATAATATTTTGAGGGTTCGGTATAAAATTAGGTTTAAAGTTAATGGGTACTCCCGAGCAGTTATTATCCCATTCAAAGCGGTAGAGGTAGTCGAGGAGCTGGTTGGGGAGAAACCATGTAACAACTTCACTGCCCATGTAAATTGCATCTGCCTGAAAGTCACAAGCGGTTCCTCTTTCCCATGGTTTATTGATAACACTTATATAATCATATGCCCCATAATCATAACCTGTACAATATATTTTTCCATCTCTTGCTAACTGTAATCCATTTACGGGTCCACTTGCAATAAGAATCTCAGACTCAACAAATGATACAGAATCTTCTATTTTAGAAACATCATATTGAAATAACTCCATTATTTTATTAGGTGTTGAATTATTTTCAAATGTTAAATAAAGTAGTTTTGAGTCTGGTGAAAATTCAACCGCAAAAGGTTCAAAATGTGTAAGATAGATTCCTGCATTTTTACATAAAGTATATAATAATTCTACTTCTCCCGTTTTATCATTAAATTTACAAATTTCAAATGCTTGATCTAAATAGTAGTCACCGTCTTCATATTTATATGCAGTTACTAAATATTTTTTATTGTATGATATTTTCATAGTCCCAAAATTACAATCAAAATCATAAATATTTCTATCGATTGCCGGACTTAATACAGGATTTGGATCAAAACCATTTTCTGTCAATAAAAATGCAGCATAACTATCTTCTGAAAATTTTCTGGTTACAATCCAAATGTCTTTTCCATTTTTATGACGAACTGCATTTAATTTATCAAAGGCGTCATATCCGGCTTCAATTTCTATGTTTTTTTGAGATGTGACTGCTCCTAATCCTCCATCTAAATTCATATCAACTACTGAATAATGCATTCCCAATTCAACGAACTGTCCTAAATCCACAGAAAATACATAATATAAATGATCAGACCCGGGTCTTTGAACAATTAATATTCCTTGTGATGAATGCCAATTCCCTATAATGTTATCTCCATTTTGCATAGTAACACCAATGCGGTTTATAATTTCTTTTGCATTACAACTAAACAAAAAATTACCATCTTCATCACAAATAGTTGAAGATGCATTAGAATGGTTTTGGGGGACATCAGTTATTGGTGTCGGTACTCCATCATTAAAGTCAAGACCTATGTAGTGACCAAAATGCCAGATATTAGCTTGGTTTTGGGCTAAATTTGTACTTGATAAGGTAAAAAAACAAATAGATATGATTAATAATTTCTTCATTTTCTAAACATAAAAAAAAATCAAAAGGCTAAGTTAATTAAAACTAAGCCTTTTGACATAAAAAAACTTATGGAAATAGGGCAATTATTGTATAACCTCCACTAAATTGACTACACAAAACTTCATGTTTGGTTCTCTTAGCTGTACAGTATAATTCATGTGTATCGGTATTGTAAACAGTTGCCTGAACAATTACTGCAAAACTTGGAGGGTTAAGATGAGTTCCTCCACAATAAGTTTGAACACCAATTTGTGAAGCAATAAAATCAGAGTAAGATGCAGATAATGGTTCATCATTAGAAACACTATAGCAAACAATAGCATCACCATTAGCTTCATCTACTATTGTTATACCTATTACAACTCTACAGGTGTCACCTGAATAGTCTGCACAATCTGATGAATTAAGATCCCATTGTACTCTTGCTCCCCAGTTCGGTTGTGCAGATAAACCACCTATTCCCAGCAAAAATATTGCTGCAATCATTAATAATTTTTTCATTTTCTAAAATGTTTAATTAATACTGTAAAAAATATTTTTATAAACATCTTTCCATTAACTATCTTTGCAAATGTATGAGTGGCAAAGCCGCTTACGCCAACAGGGTCGGAAAGATATTCTCGGACCCCGTGTTGGCTTTTTTTATGAAGTGGTTTTTACCTAAATAAAATATTGATATTTTTTGGTTTTGCTTGAAAAAACTCAGGTCATTATTAGATATTTTCTTCAAATCGAATATAAAAAACCTCCATTTTTCTAATAGTATGTTCAAAAAACACTTTATTTTAAATGTTAAATTGCTAGCATACATTAGTACTAATATTAAAGTTAAACAAAAACGGGGGGGGTATAAGCACCTGGTATACAAGCGTTTAATGTCTTTTTAAAAACACCAAAGGGTCTAATGCATGTATGTTTGTCAGTCAACATTTCAATAGTGGGCTGGATTGTTTTCCAAATATAATAAAAATAACTAAAAGTGAATAATTGAGAATGGATAATTGATAATGGACAATGGAGAATTGACAATGGATAGTTGGTAATGGTTAATGAAAATAGATTGGGGTGATTTTTTATTTGTTGCGAGTTTCGGGTTTCGAGTTGCGGAAATTGTTGCATGTTGCAAGTGTCAGCCTGCCTGCCGGCTAGGCAGGGTCTCAGGGTTATTTTGGTTTCTCTCTTTTAAATTAGCGCACTTGTAACTCCCATAATGTCATTCCGAACGACGAAGGAGGAGGAATCTCCTTAATGTTTCGGGTTCTGGATTTACGTGTTTCGTAATTGATGTATGTTGGTTAAAATAGGAATGCAGATCCCGATAGTTATCATGACAGATTTTGCGGACCTGCCTGACGGCGAGGCAGGTTTACGCAGATTCGTTTTGCTTATAAATAATCCCTTTGTGATACTTTGAGGCTTGGAGTCTTAGTGGCAATTTCAGTCAGCAGTCTTCAGTTGGCAGTCTTCAGTTGGCAGTCCTCAGTAAATTCAAATTATTTCGGAGATTTCTTCGTCGGTGGACGGATCCTCCAGACTCTAACGAAATGACAATCTAACAGGCAGGCAATAACCATCGACCAATGACTAATGACCAATGACTAATTCACTAATGACTAATAACCAATAACCCCTTTGCTACGCCAATACACTTGCCCATGGAATCATATAGGCAATAATTGCGGTTGCTATGGTATAATAAATAAGTATTGTTCTGTTTTTCTTTGAGGCTTCTGTTTTTTTCTTGGCGAATAATATTCCAAATGAAACTAATGATAAGGCAATAATCATCATTAGAGGATGTTCCATCCCATAAAATCTTAAGGCTTCCTCTTTCATAAAACCCGATACATATTGAACTTTTGGACTTATAAACATAAGAATTGCGCCCAATATTAACTGCAAATAAATTAAATACTTTGTAATTTTATAAAGAGACAGTGAAAATGATCCCTGGTTTTTTACCAAGGCGACTACGCTAACTACTATGCTTATTACCAGCATGGATAATACGAGCCACATTATACCTGAGTGAGAATTTTGAATAATATTATACATATCGTTGTTTTTAATTTTAGTGCAAATTAAGAATATTTCAGCAAAGGAAAATATATTTTATGTATTATTTAACAGACAGGAATTAATTCACAAACGAAAAATTATCACTCAACTAATATTTATTAATCTTTAAGAAATAGGTTCTTATGATTATTTAATTTTGCCTTCAATAATATAATAGAAAATGAGTGATCAACCGCTGGCTTTTTTTAGTAGTAAATTAGACGAAAGCAAAAATGAAAACCTTGTAATAAGCAAGAAAATTCGGTTTACTTCGGTGCTAAGAATTTTTGTGTTTTTTGCCACAATACTTGCTGTTTATTTAAGTACTTATGTCAACCTTATAAGCGTTTTTTCCACTTTGACAATAGGGGTGGCGTCTTTTATTGTGCTTGTTAACAGGCATTTAAAACTGTACAAACAAAAGAAATGGCAGGAAGCCTTATCAAAAGTTTTACAGGAAGAAATAAGTATAATAAAAGGAGAAAGCAATCCTGATAATTCAGGTTTGGAATATGTTGATGACGAGCATGCTTTTACAGGTGATTTGGATGTTTTTGGAAAAAAATCACTGTTTCGTTTAATTAACCGAACATCAACTTTAAAAGGTAAAAACAGCCTTGCAAACATTCTAAGTTATCCTCTTAAAAATGAGGAACACCTAAAACAACGACAAGAAGCAATCAACGAACTGAGAGAAAAATCCAATTGGAGAATTAATTTTCAGGCAAAAGGCAAAATAAATGAAGAAGAAAAGGGTGAAATAGAAGGTTTGTTAAACTGGGCCAATCAGGAGTATTCCGGCTTTAGCACTCCCTTTTATAAAAGTATGCTTTTTATAAATCCTTTTATAGGATTGAGTTTAGTGGTTTTGTCAATAATTGGTGTTTTAAGTTCCTCCTGGCTGGTTTTCTTTTTACTGTTGCCCCTTGGTTTGGTAGGAACAAAACTGGGAGTGATAAACAAGCATTACAACCTGATGAGTAAAAAAACCAGTCTGCTGGAGAAATATTCCGGACTCTTTAATATGGTTGAGGAGGAAGAATTTAAAGCTCTGCTTTTATGTGAAATAAAACATGAGTTCTGTGGAAAAAAGCATTCTGCAAACAAAGAAATAAAAGCACTTTCAAAAATAATGGCCTCTTTCGATTATCGGCTGAATATGCTGATGGGAATTATTATGAATGTATTTTTTCTTTGGGATATCAGGCAGTTAATCCGTCTGGATAACTGGAAAAAACAAAATAGTGAACAATTAGAAAACTGGTTCGAACAATTGTCGTTAATTGATGAATTAAATTCTTTTGCAGGCTTTAATTATGCTTTTCAGCTTGAAACCATGCCCGAATTTTCACAAGACTTTAAACTGGAAGCCACCAATGCAAAACATCCTTTTTTATTGGGTACGAAAAATGTTGGCAACCCCATAAATATTCCGTCCTGGAAACAATTTTATGTTGTAACCGGAGCAAATATGGCCGGGAAAAGTACGTATTTAAGAACCGTAGGAGTAAACCTATTGCTTGCCATGACGGGATCTTCCGTGGTTGCAGATAAATTTGTTTTTAAACCGGTGGATATAATTTCGGGTATAAAAACAACAGATTCGTTGCAGGATGGAGAATCATACTTCTTTGCCGAACTTAAAAGGTTGAAACAAATAATAGTACGATTAGAAAATGGAGAAAAGTTGTTTGTTATACTGGATGAAATCCTTAGGGGAACAAATTCTGCCGATAAACAAAAAGGCAGCCTTGGACTGATAAAACAACTTCTTCGTCTAAATGCATCAGGTATTATTGCTACCCACGATCTGGAATTGGGGAAACTTATTAATTCGTTTCCAGAAAATATTAATAACAAACGTTTCGAAGTAGAAATAACAAATAACGAATTAGTCTTCGATTACAAAATAAAAGACGGAATATCCCAAAACCTGAATGCCACCTTCCTTATGAAAAAAATGGGTATCACAGTGGAGTGAGGAGTGTAGAGTTTATGGAGTTCATAGAGTGCCTAGAGTTATGAGTGCGCTAGAGTGCCTGGAGTTAAAAGTTATACCCAAAACGAATCCGCGGAAATCCGCTTTATCCGCGTCATCTGCGTTCCTATTATGTTACGAAAAACTGATAACCAATGACCAGTCGCCAGTCACCAGTCTTCATTGTCCATTTTCAATTATCAATTTTCCATTAAAAAAGCGCTAAAGTTAAAAGTTATAACCAAAACGAATCCGCGGAAACCTGCCTCGCCGTCAG
>JBFFLX010000203.1:0-5875 GCA_041554435.1 Bacteroidales bacterium | reverse complement strand
TCCAATTATAAAATCGCCATCTTTTTTTGCATACAAAATGACTCCCAAACCCCAAATATCCATTCCCATGGTTGATGCCTGTGGTTCTCTCATGCTTTTAATAGTTGCTGTACTTAAAACCTTATTAGTTGTATTGTTTAGATCTGCATTAAAAAATATTTGTAAATCTGCAATTGATGAGTATAATGAAGTAGCAGCCAGTGAAGTGTATTTGTAATGTTTCGCAGAAGAACCATCCGCATTGTAAAATTCGGCTAAATGATTATTTGAAATATCATCCCACTTGTAGCTCGTATTTTCCATTCCTAACGGAAGGAAAACGGTATTTCTCATATAATTAGAAAAAGACTGACCACTTACTTCTTCAACGATTAATTGAAGTAAAGTATAACCACCCCCAGAATATTTAAATTCAGTACCGGGTTCAATGCCAACCTTTACCTCTCCGGATATTCCTTCATCGGCATCACTTGCTTTTGTTAACGATTCCTCGATACTTTGTACCTTTTCAATTTGTTCAAACCCAGAATATCCCAATTGATCCGTTAGACCTGCCGTATGACTTAATAACCTTTTAACTGTTACATCATCATTATTAAATCCATTTTCCGGCAAACTCCACCTAGTTAGATATTTACTTACCGGCGCATCTAATTCTAACTTACCTTCTTCAACAAGTTTCATTACTCCATAGGCAGAAATCCATTTGCTCAAAGAGGCTACTTGAAAAATGGTATTTCTATCAACTGATACTCCTTTTGAACTATAATATTCATTCGAGATCTTTCCATTTTCAATAGTTGCCATCGCAAAATTACCAACGAAATCTTTATGCGTTTTCTGCTTAACAGCTTCAATAAAACCATCGTTGGTTTTATTTGGGGAGATTGGTGTATGCCACCACCCTTTTAAAGTTCCTGTTACAATAATAAAAGTCCAAAAAATTACTGCTAATGTTATAAACAAAGTATATTTTAGGATTCGTTTAAATGTTTTCATGGTTAATTGATTTAATTAATTATAAAGTTTTTCTTCCAACTCCTTTATCTTACTTAATAAAGGTTTTGTTATTTTATCAATATCTTCTGATGTAAATCGTTGTTTAATATGTTGAGGGCAATTGGCATCCCAAGCATCAACAGTAAAAATCATAGCTCTTTCAAGACGAGCTCTGTAACTAGAATCTGATAATGAGTCTAATAACTCCTTATCGTCAAAAATTACATTTATTGTTCCCCAGATTTTAATTCGAGTTCTACTGGGGTAATCCATTAAAAAAATAAATCCTTTATTGTTCTCACTTAAATTACCTGTTGAGATATATTGTTTATTCCCAGAATAATCGGCAAAAACTAAACGCTTTTTATCTAATACTTTTAAAAACCCTTTTGGTCCTCCTCGATGTTGAATATAGGGTTGACCATCGGCATTTGAAGTGCCTAAATAAAAAGAATCCAAACCGTTCAAAAATTGTTTTAGTTGTGGTGTGATTTCTGATTGCCAACCTCCATTCACTTCCATTCTAGCATAGCTATTTCGAGAGTTGTACTTTTTCTGCAATTCTTTTACAGCCGGCGTAAATGCGATATCACTTGTGTATTTCAATTTTTCATTTTTCATTTGTTGTTTATTAATTACACAAATAAGTTTACAGTTAATTTGCTATTAATTTTCCGTTTTTAAACTCCCCAAAAACAATCACTTCTTTCACTTTTTTATACTGTTCAATTGCACTTAGCATTTGTTCTTTATTATCTCTTCTTATTTTCACACCAGCTTTTGAATTTTTATTTCGAACTTCAATATAAAATCCGTCTTTTAAATCTTTAGGTTTTGTTGAAGGTCTTCCCATGATTCTATTTTATTAAATATAGGTCTTTTAAAATTTGAAAAGTGATAGCCGATTCAGATTGTAAAAAAAAGGGTAACAAGATTGACAGTTCCTTTTTATTCTTTAGATGTATTATGCGCTAATTGTTTCTTTTATATCATAACTAATAAGAAAAATTAAAGGTATCGCATAAGCTAAGTGTCGCACTAATGTTATTACAGGCATCATAGGTGAAGCATCAAGTCCTGCAACTCCGGCTCCTAATAATGGCAACATAAATAGCCACACTAATGCAACAGTTTCTCCACCTACAAAAATAAGAGGTCGTACCCATTTAGGACCCCAAAGTGATGGTGCTATACCTGCAAATAATATTGATAACAAAATACCATTACTATAGTGACCGATAACACCATAAGTTAATCCTAATCCTGTTTTCATTCCTAGTAACCCTGGAATATCCCACCATTTCCCTGTTAATAGTAAACCTACAACATCAAATAATATTGTTCCTAAAATTCCTGCAACTATTGCATTTTTCCAATTGATTGTTTTCATAATTTGGTTGTTTTATTGTTAAATAAATTTGTATTGAGTTAAAAAGAAATAACGTCTTTTTTTATTCCAGATTTGTCTATTTGTATTTGCCCCTAATTCATAATTTGAATGAATCGGATTTTCTGTTTGAGTATTTGTTAATTTCATAATTTTATTTTTAAGTTAAAAATTTAATACAAAATTGATGTTTAACAAGACTTATTTAATAAGTCATATTACCTTAGTTCTTGGCAATTTTTCTACTATCTTTATTTTGTTCTTTATAGAAGTTAGGCTATTGAATTTTTATTCTCCCAATAACCTAACTACAAATACTTTATATTATTTAATATTGTTTTTTCTTAAAAAATTTAAAATGTAATTGGCTATTTCATCTCCTTTTTCTTCCAATGCGAAATGACCCGTATCCAATAAATGAGTTTCTACGTTTTTTAAATCCCTCTTATAAGGATAAGCACCTTCTGCCGGAAATATATAATCATTCTTTCCCCATACAATTAATGTTGGTGGTTGATGATCTCTAAAGTATTTTTGCCATTTTGGATATAAAGGAACATTCGTTCTATAGTCATAAAACATTGCTAATTGAATCTCATTGTTCTCCTCTCTAGTAAGATGTTGCAAATCAATATTCCAGTTATCCGGACTAATCTTAGTCTCATCTTGCACCCCGTGAGTGTATTGCCATTTCAAACCATCAGGTGAGTGAAAACCTTCTAATGGTTTCCCATTTTCAATAGTGTAATCATTCCAGTATTTTTTAATTGGAATCCAGAAATCACGTAAGCCCTCATCATAAGCATTCCCATTTTGAATAATTAGAGATTCTATCTTTTCAGGGTATTTTGATGCAATTCTAAAACCGATTGGTGCTCCATAATCCATTAAATAGATACTGTATTTTTCTACTTTCATTTCTTTTAAGAATCCTTCAACAATGTTAGCCATATTATCGAATGTATACTCAAAGTTTGTAATAGCAGGCTGTTCACTTCTACCAAAACCTGGGTAATCAGGAGCTAACACATGATATCGTACAGACAAGTCTGTTATTAAATTACGAAACATATGAGAAGATGTTGGGTAACCGTGTAATAATAAAATAGTTGGTTTATTCACATCTCCTGCTTCACGATAAAAAATATCTAATCCATTAACTTTAACAGTATTATAAGTTGTAGATTTTGTTGTTTTTTCTATTGGATTAGGCATCTTTTCGATTGATTTAAAAGATAAGATTCCCATAGCTAACACTACCAAAAGTGAAGCTCCTAAAATTGATTTAATTGTTTTCATTTTTTTGTATTTATTATTTAATTGTTTGTACTAATTTCTTGACCACACTCTAGACTTAAAAACATCATCGAGGGGTGTTTCTGCTATGTGATTAAAATAATTACTAAAGGTTTTTACACCTACGCCAGTAATAACACCTAATACATTGCTCTCATTGTAACCAGCATTTAGGAAATCTATTATTTCTTGATTTGTAACATGTCCTCTATTTTTTGTTACTATTCTTGCAAAATCACTTAAAGCTTTCAATTTTACATTATTAATGATTCCATTTGACCGAATTGCATCTGTAATTTCAGTAGGAACTTTTGAAGCTTTGTCGGCAACAAAACTATGAGCTGCCATACAATAATCACATTCATTTTCATACGCTACAGACAGGAAAATAATTTCTTGTTCTACCGGATTGAATCCTGAATTTTGGCGAAAGGTTTTATATGAATGAATGTAAGCATCGAGTAGTGCCGGATTATTGGCCATTGTGGCATACATATTTGGCACAAACCCCATTGCTTTTTTTGCTTCATCCAATACTGCGCTTGTTATCGGATTGGTCGTTTCTGATGTTTTAGGTTCTAAATTAAGTTTCTTCATTTTTGTTATTAATTATTTTTGTAATTCCTCTTTTAAATCTTTTGTCGTATAAACGTGACTTGCAATAAATCTAAAATTTGTTTGTGCCGCTGCATTCCCATCATATCCTGGAACTATTGCTGATGCTGTAGCATCTCCAACTACTGAAACTTCAAACCCATCTTCTAATAATTCTCTCATATGAGATTCTACACATAAATTCCCTGACATTCCTGCAAGAATTACCTTGTCTATTTTTTGCTTTCTTAATTGTAGGCTCAAATCATTTTGTTCAGGACCAAAAACTTTATGAGGACCAACAACTGTTACAAAATCTTTATCAATATATTTTTTATATCGTTCTAAAAAATCCGCACCAGAACCATCAAAACCTTCCGTAGATAGTTGATCACCACGATCAAACATTGTTATTTTATGCATTAAAGTTTCTAAGGCACCTTCAAATTTCCAAGAATGATCATGTTTATAATAGTAATGAGGAGAAATAAATACTTTAATTCCGTTAGCTTCTGCTAATTGAAATAAGGTTTCTAAGTTTTCAACGGTATTATTGGCTGTTACACTTTCACCAACTACACCCCAAGTTACCCCATCGGGACTTAAAAAATCGTTTTGTGGATCAGTTATTACAATGGCTGTTGTTCCATCTATTTCAAATCCTGGATCTGGTAATTGTGCAAATAAGTTTGAATTCCATCCTATTACAACTAATAGGGTAAGTGCTAATTTTAAAATTTGTGTTTTCATAATTTAATTATTTAGATTTGGTTATACTAAATTGTTTGTAATTCTTCTATATTTTGTGCTTTTGGAAAATCTATTTCGAAACCTCCATTGTGAAATACATAATTGGTAATTGTTGTTAAAGCTACCGCTCCAATTAACTCAGCAAAAGCAGCTTTGCTATACCCAGCTTCAAAAAAGTTTTGTATAGTTAAGTCTAGTGGATGCCCATGAAACGCTGTCATTTCACTTGCTAACCTTACCAAAGCATTTAACTTTACATCTGAAATTGTGTTTGATCTTAATTCCAACGTTTCCTTTTCTGTAAAACCATTCATTTTTCCAATTGCAGTATGAGCGGATAAACAATAAGCACATCCATTTGCTTGTGATGTTGCTAATGCAATAGCTTCATATTCTTTGGCTGTAAACTCTCCGCTTTTAATAGTTTCTGAAAAAGTTAAAAATCCTCCTAATAATTTATCAGATACTCCCATTGAAGCATATAGATTTGGTATCATGCCAATTTTACTTTTGACGTTTTTGAAAATTGTTTGAGAGTTTTCGTTTACTTCTTGTAATGTTAAAGGTTTTAATGTTTTCATAATTTTAAAATTATATTTTATTAATAATTAATTTGATTATGCAAAGGTGGGAATACAATGGAGGAGTTTAATTGATTATACTTCCCGACAAATGTGCAATTATTCCTTTATATGCTTTTATTTTTTGTTTTGAGTCAATCGATTATAATTTTAGATCAGATTCGTTAATTTCAATATCATTGGCACTCATGTCCCTAACCTGCATTAAACCATCTTTATCAAATTCCCACTGCTCATTTCCATGAGTCCTATACCATTGATTTGTGCC
>JBFFLX010000202.1:0-5923 GCA_041554435.1 Bacteroidales bacterium | reverse complement strand
TTGGTAATTTGGGATTTACTTCGTGAATCCTCGCGGGTGGGTGTATCAACAAAACCAATCTCCCTTTGGGAGATTTCAGTTTTTTTTATGCGAAAAAATCATAAAGCAAGCTTTTGATTTTTTCGCATAAAAAAAACCTGCCTCAATGAGGCAGGTTTTGTAGTACACCGTACGGGATTTGAACCCGTGTTACCAGGATGAAAACCTGGCGTCCTGACCTGGCTAGACGAACGGTGCCTTTGTTTGGAGGCGCAAAAATAAACATTTTTTTTAACTGTCAATACTTTGAATAAAAAAAAATTAAAAAAAAATCACAGTCTGCGCTAATGTGTTTATTATCAGAGCTTACGTACTATTAATGATGAATTTGTTCCTCCAAATCCAAAAGAGTTAGATAAAAAAGTGTCTATCTTCATTTCCTTTGTTGCTGCAACAATATTCAGTTTGGCAGAAAACTCATCAGGGTTTTCAAAATTAATGTTTGGAGCGGCAAAATCATTCTGAGCCATTATCATTGAATAGACTATCTCGCTAGCTCCGCCCATCCACATTTCATGTCCGGTCATTGATTTAGTTGAACTTACAGGGATTTTACTTCCAAAAACTTCATATATTGCTTTTGCCTCATTGGCATCTCCTATGGGGGTAGAAGTTGCATGAGCATTCAGGTAATCAATATCATTTGCCTTTATTCCTGCTTGCCTTAATGCCATATCCAGTGATCTCACTGGTCCTTCAACATTTGGCACTGAAATATGTTCTCCATTAGAAGAAAAACCATAACCAAGTACTTCTGCAATTATTGGTGCTCCTCTTCTTTTTGCACTCTCATAACTTTCCAAAATCACTGTGGCTCCACCTCCTGAGGGTATCAAACCATCTCTATCCCTATCGAAGGGACGAGATGCTTTTGCAGGATCATCATTTCTGTTTGAAAATGCACTAAGTGCATCGAAACTACCCATGGAAAGGGCATTAACCTCTTGTGCACCACCGCATATTATTGCGTCTTGCAATCCTTGTTTTATAAGTAAATACCCCATTCCAATGGCATGAGAACCACTGGCACAAGCACCACTAAGAGTAAAGTTAATTCCCCTGAGTTTTAAAATTACGGATAAATTCATAGAAACAGTGGAATTCATCGATTGAAAAATTGAACCCGAGCCCAGTAGCAATGTATTTCTTTTTTCTTTCATTAGTTCGGCAGCCTCTATAACAGCAGTTGAAGAACTATCATTCCCGTATAAAATTCCAACTATATGATCATTCAAATAATCCTGGCTAATTTGGGCATTCTTAAGGGCTTCCATGGTTGCAATATATGCATATTCGCCTTGCTCAGGCAGCCCAACCCTTTCTCTTCTTGACAAAACACCTTTTAAAACAGGTCTGTTTAAAGCCCCTGTAAGTTTGGAGCGGAAGCCATATTTTTCCCTTCCGGCATCGTAAACAATTCCGGATTTTCCATTAAAAAGTGAATTTCTTACCTCATCAATATTCTCACCTATAGTGGAATACACTCCCATTCCTGTAATTACTACCCTGTTCATAAAATAAACATTATCATATTATGTATAAAGTCCGCCATTTACACTTATCATCTCACCTGTAATATAAGCGGCGCCATCGGTAACCAGAAATCCAACTATGGAAGCCACCTCTTCAGGTTTGCCAAAACGATTGAGAGGGATTATTTTTTTTAGAACGCTCTCATCCAACTCCTCTGTCATTTCACTTTTTATGTATCCCGGAGAAACAGCATTTACAGTTATTCTTTTTTTGCCCAACTCCTGCGCCAGTGATTTTGTGGCAGCTACAATTCCAGCTTTACTGGCCGAATAATTTGTTTGGCCGGGCAACCCCTTTTGTCCTGAAAGTGAGACAATATTAATTATTCTTCCCCATTTATTTAGAACCATTTCCTGCAAAAGAGAAGAAGTTACATTATAAAAACCATTTAAATTGGTGTCGATTACTTTTTTCCACTCTGGTTCATTCATGAAAACCATCAGATTATCCTGAGTAATACCTGCATTATTTACCAAAATTGTGATTTTATCATCAGGATGACTTTCTTTCCAGTCAGATAAAATGGCCTTAACTTCCCCGTTATTAGCAACATCAAATCCAATTATTTCTGCTTTGTGCCCCTTTTCGATTAAGCTTTTAACTAAATTTTCTGCCTTTTCTTTATTGGAATTATAATGCACCAATACGGCTATATCTTTACTTGCCAGTTCAGCACATATTGCACTTCCAATGGCTCCTGAGCCTCCTGTAACTAATGCATAATCCATATTATTTTACAATTTTGGGGTTATTAGTTCTGAGATAATTTTTTATGGCATCTATCTCTTCATATTTTGGACTATCCTCTATAAATACTGGAACAATTTCCCTCATATGTTCATAAATTTCTCTTGTAAGAGAAGCCATTTTATCTTGTATTTTTAAATAATCGATGGCTTGTATAAGCGTTAGGAATTCAATTGCCATTACTTCAAAAGTATTATCGATTACCCTTTTTGCCATTAGGGCAGAATTTGTTCCCATGCTAACAATATCCTGATTATCATTATTGTTTGAAATACTGTGTACATAAACAGGATTGGAGAGAGTTTGATTTTCAGCAGTTGTGGAGGTTGCTGTAAACTGAGCACCCTGCATTCCTAAATTCAAACCCAAAATTCCCAGGTTAACAAAAGGAGGTAAAATTTCATTCAATTTTGAATTCAACAGGAAGTTGAGTTGGCGTTCAGCAAGCATCGATAGTTTGGTGATTCCTATTTTGAGTTTATCCATTTCAAATGAAACATAATCGCCATGGAAATTACCTCCATGATAAACATGTTTAGTCTCCACATCTGTAACAGGATTATCGTTTACTGAATTAATTTCATTTTGAAGTACTTTTTCAGCATTATCAATAGTTTCACTTATGGGTCCAAGAATTTGAGGTACACATCTTAAAGAATAATACTCCTGAATCTTTTGTTTAAAAATCTTCTCTTCTATCTTTCCATTAAAAAGAGAATCGGCACGTTTTTTTATGAGTTTTGAATCGGAAATGGCATTTCGCATAGCCATAGCAACTTTTTGCTGACCTTGATGTTTCTTTTTGGAATTCAACTCATTTGAAAAATGGTCATCGAATGACTCCACCAATTCATTTATCATTGCTGAAATAACAACCGACCAATTTAAAAGTTTTTCAGAAAAGATGGTATTTACCATACCAATACCCGACATTACAGATGTGCCATTAATTAAACCAAGGCCTTCTCTCAGATGTACTTTTAGTGGTGTTAAATTTTCATTCTCATACACTTCGGCAGTAGGTTTCCATTCACCATTAAAAAGAACCTTTCCTTCACCAATTAAAACAAGAGCAAGATGTGATAATTGTACCAAATCGCCACTGGCTCCTACTCCACCATGAACGGGGATAAAAGGAGTTATATTTTTATTAATTAGATCTTTTAATAAAACAATAGCATCGCGATGAACTCCGGAATATCCCAGAGAAAGACTTTTTAATCGGGAAATCATGGCTGCTTTTACACAAATTGGCTTAAGGGCTTCACCCTGGCCCGCTGCGTGACTTCTTATCAAATTATATTGTAACTGAATTTGATCGTCCTGATTAATGCGATATTGAGCCATAGGTCCAAGACCAGTATTAACTCCGTAAATAACTTTATTTTTTGAAAATTCGCTAAGAAAATCAAAACAATTATCAACCTTATTCAATACCTCATCAGAGATTTCAATATTTTCATCATCTATAAGTATGCGGTAGTAGTCCTGTAACTCTAAATCCTTATCGCTTATTACAATCATTTAGCATAATATTAAACATCATCATCAATGGATTTAAACTTTAATAAACTTGAGTCATTCTAAAATTAGTTTAAATCATTGCTTGCAAAGTTAAAATTTTGCAACTTACAAAAAAGCACTAATTCAAATAAATACTTTTTATTGAGTAATTTTATTAAAGATTTATTATTCTGATACCAATAACAACATTACGTGTAAGCCCGTCGGAGCGATAATCCTTATCCATAACAGGAAATGCAAGTGTGTATTCCAGTTTCCTATTCTTCTTCATTTTTGTTGAATAAGCGATTGCCAGGTTCACCGTAAGGCCTTCCGAACCAGGCAATTTTACATCATTTCCATTCTTCTGGATTACATCCTGCTGAATTCGATATATCAATAATGAGTTTATTATTATCTGATTTTTATTTTTTAAATTGAAGAAATGTCTTGCTCTGAAGTATAAATCATCACCTCTTTTCAGTTTATTTGACTCATAATAAAGTTTACTATCATTGCTTTCATTTAAAGGATGAAGATAGGAGTTTTCATTTCTATTGAATGAATGCTGATATGCCAGATAAAAATCCCACATGGAATGCCTGTAGTAAGCACCTAAAATAATATCATAGGTACCCAAACTTGTTTGGTAAGCCATTGGCAAGGGATTATTATTAAAACTCTTATTTGCATCATTTGTTTTTATTCTACTTCCAATTATAGCGCTTAAAATATGCTTCTCATTACTTACAATGCGTTGATTTAGCGAAAGTAAAACATCTCCAACACCGGATGTACTGCCCATATTACCATTGATATACATAAAAGGAACCCTCATTTCAAGCAATGTTTGCCTGGAAAGTTTATATTGAATTCCTGCAGTGGTTTGAGAAATAAAAACAAATTTTTCTCCCAAACCAAAACTTTGTTCAATATTAAGATTAAGATGCTTATCAGAGTTTATCTCAGGACTATCAAAATTTAACGATTCTACGCTACAGGCTCCTGCATCACTACATCCTTGACTATAGGTAGCATTAAAAATGAATGAGATAGTAATTAATAAAATTAGTCGTTTTATAATGATCATATTCTTAAATTTAGAACATTAGTCGACCAAAAATATAAAACCTTATTTTAATTTACTGTAAACCGGGTTGGCATACATCTGGTAGAAAAGATTTCTAAGCATTTCTTTATCATCATCAATGATGGAATAAATTGCCTGGCATCGTCTTTCCAGATCTTCTTGGGCTTTATCATTATAAAACTCTTTGAATTTATTTGTTTTTTCCAAATAATCATAGGCAAGATAATTTGTAGGCCACAATTTATAGTTCTTATGAGTTTCTTTATCAATTATAGATGCAACTTCACTAACTATTTCATTATTAGTAAGTGAATCATCTATTTCATCAATAAATTCATTTATGGGTCGGCCTATATCAACATGTATACGGCCTTTATTCATTATAAAGCCACCTAAAATACTTTGAAGGTCTTCATTTTCTTCTTTAACGTAAGCACCTTCCTGCTTCGACAGAAATACCTCTCTCACCTTCATAGCTCCGCAAGGCTCTAATTCATATGAAATAGTAACAGGGATAAGGTTTAGATTCTTTAATGCTTGCTTAGTATTCTTTTCTCCGGAAAGTATTAGCATCTTCAAAATACTAGCATCAACATGATCTTTTCCATCCTTTGTCCTACCCTTACTTTGAGCAATCCATACCGAGCGCTCTTTTGAAGATATCATATTATTGATATACTGTGACAGTCTCTGAGAGTTCCTTAAAATTTCTTTTGGGCTACCATCCCTGAAAACGGTAATCATTTGATTACACTTTCCCAAATCCACAATAAACTGCGACAACTCCAAATTGCTTCCCCAGGTCATAGCAGGAGGAGTAAAATTATTATTAATCATGTGCATTCCAAGTATTGAGGAATCCAGGGCTATGTCTCTGTGATTTGCAATAAAAAGATAGGATTCATTTTTATCCAAATGACTTAAACCTGTGCAAGTAGTATCATCGGAGGTTTTTTCAACAACAGTTTTTATGCAAGGAAGAGTAAAGTTTTTCTGAAATTCTTTAACATT
>JBFFLX010000201.1:0-5939 GCA_041554435.1 Bacteroidales bacterium | reverse complement strand
TTGCAGCCGCTTAGCCCAGGTGGCGGAAATGGTAGACGCGCATGGTTGAGGGCCATGTCTCCGTTAGGAGGTGCAAGTTCGATTCTTGTTCTGGGCACAATTACAGTTTTGAGTGTGAGAAATAACAGTTTTGAGTGTGAGTAGTGAGACTTGAGTGGAATGTAATTAAACGCTTAATTTAAAATTCTTCACTTTACATTCATCCCCAGCATTCGATTCTTATCATTGGTGCGGAGAGTGAACTGATTATTTTGCTGCAAAGTAAATGTATCCTGAATTACCCAATAAAATAATTCAATTTTATAAAAATTAAACACAGTTTAGGCAACAGGAATTGAGCAACGAGTTCAAATATTAAATTCGCATGGATATAGAATTCAATTAATTTATATTTTTACTTATTCAATACCATAAGTTAAACAATTGAAATAATTTAGGGTTAAAACTGTAGTAGAGTTTTTAATTATATACCTTTTTTTGACACACATAAAGTGACAATATAGATATGAGAATAGTATTTTTAATAATAGTTTTATTACATGGGTTTATCCATTCACTGGGTTTTGTTAAAGCATTTGGAATTAATGAAGTAAAAGAACTTACTATTCCTGTTTCAAAGTTCAGCGGTATAATTTGGTTAGTTGCATCAATCTTGTTTCTTGTTTACGCATGGCTTTTTTACCAAAATAGTAAGCATGCATGGATAGTAGGACTGGTTTCAGTTATCCTATCACAAATATTAGTGTTCTATTTCTGGAATGATGCAAAATTTGGAACAATTCCGAATGTTATAATTCTGGTTGTCGCCCTGATTAGTTTAGGCTCTTTTTTAATGCATAGTGAGTTTACAGATCGTGTTAATCAGGATTTCAAAAAAAATAATAGTCTTAAAACTGATATACTAACTGAAAAGGACATTGCCCATTTACCTGCCCCTGTGCAGAAATATTTGCACTATACTAAGTCGGTAGGGCAGCCTAAAATTAAAAATTTCAAAGCAGAATTTGTGGGAGGTATGCGCTCAAAACCGGAAGATGATTATATGAAGTTACATTCAGTTCAGTATAATTTTTACCAGCATCCTTCACGTTATTTTTATATGACTGCCAGTAAAATGGGCTTGCCAGCAACAGGACTGCATTTATACCAAAACGAAACGGCAACTTTTCAGGTTAAGCTTTTAAATTGGTTCAAAGTAGTAGATGCCAGAGGAGATAAGATGAATCAGGCAGAAACTGTTACACTTTTGAATGATATGTGTTTTATTGCTCCTGCAACCCTAATTGATCACAGAATTAAATGGGAAGTTATTAGCGATACTAGCACTAAAGCAATATATACAAATGGTAATATCAGTATTAGTGCCACACTTTATTTCAATGAAAAGGGAGAACTTATAAACTTTGTTAGTAATGATCGCTACGATACTGATGGAATAAGATACGACAGCCATCCTTGGGAAACCCCTGTAGAAAATTACAGGATGATAAATGGATATTTGTTGCCGGCGAAGGCTAAACTAATTTATCAGAAACCTGATGGAGATTTTACATACGGTGAATTGGAGTATAAGAGTGTTAAGTATAATTTAAAATGTATTGAAGATTAATAGTTACTACCAAATAGATCAGTTAATTTCGGATATAACGCAATCTCTTATTAAAAGTTTGATAAAAGGGGAGGGACATAATATATTTCTTCCCCTTTAAATAAACCTATCGACTCTCAAGGAAATTCATTATACAAATAATCGCCGTGAAAAAAAAGTAAACAGATACTGAAATGCTTTTAAGCATGGCGTTTCAAGCAAATTAAACTTACTTCTTTTTATAATACTCCCTCGCAAAAGCATGCATTTGATTTACCGTTAAATAATCGGTTGTTTCAACCTCAATCTTAATATCATTAAAATGAGTGTCGTTTTTTAATAAGTTAAACAATTCCGTTTTAGCTTCGGTAGGACCAAATAGTAATACTTCTTCAAAGCCCTTTATTAATGTGCTTAAACTTTTATAATAATTATCAATTTGGCCTTGCTCAGTGTTTTGCTGCAGATTTTCATCTACACCATTGAGTGGTATATCACCCTTAATATTATTGGAATTTATTGTGTTTGATAATATGGAATAGTTTTTTAATTCCATTATTTGAGCGGAATTATGATCCATCCAAATACCAAGTCGTTTAGTGTTTTGCATTTTATTTTTTATAATTAGTGTAAGAATAATGCTTTTTTTTGATTATACATTACCTTCTGCAAGGTAGGTCTTATTATCTGACTATCAACAAAAAAGCATTTATAATGTCAGTAGTCCGCCACCAACCATTATGATTGAATATTTCATTTTTTATTCTTATATAAATTCCTAATTTTACCTGAAATAAAAGTCATTTCTGATTAAATGATAGATTTCAAAACAAAATACGGCCCATGCGCTGTAGTTGCAGGAGCTTCTGAGGGTTTGGGTGCAGCTTTTGCTGAAGAATTGGCCAAGCGTGGATTAAATTTAATTTTGATTGCCCGTCGACGGGAAAAACTGGAATCGCTGGCAAACAAACTTAAAGAAATATATTCAGTTGAAATAAATTATCATTCTCTTGATTTGGCTGATTATCAGAAAACTAAATCTGTTATTTCCCAAATGGATTTAAATATTGGTTTGTTGGTTTATAACGCTGCTTATGCTCCCATAAGTTATTTTGAAGATCTTTCTGAAGAAGACCTCAGCAAAATTGTTGATGTCAACATAAAAACTCCATTATTGCTTACGAAACTACTTTCTGCGAAAATGATGGAAAAGGGCAGGGGTGGCATTGTTTTGATGTCATCGCTGGCCGGAACCCAGGGAAGTCCTAAGATCGCAACCTACGCAGCATCAAAAGCCTTTAATATGATTTTAAGTGAAGGTTTATGGCACGAATTAAAAAAATACGGTATTGATGTGATGGCATCATGTGCAGGAGCCGTTAGAACTCCCGGCTATAAAAATGCACAAAATGAAAAAGATGCTCCAGGAACACTGGATGCTAACACCGTTGCTGATAATACTTTAAATGCTCTTGGAAAAGGACCAATAGCAGTTCCCGGATTTACAAACAAAATGCTTCGCTTTTTAATGGGTAGAATTCTTCCCAGGAAACTGGCAATTAACATAATGCACAAAAACACAAAAAACTTATCATAATGACTGAAATATTTGGATTTCTCACGCCATGGATAGTTTATGCAGTAATTAGTTTGCTGCATTATTTTTTACCCGGACGCTGGATAACAGGTTATGTTAGAAACTCAGAAACCGGAGAACTTTTAAAATACCGTTTAAACGGAAGACTGGTTTTGATAGTCTCAATTATTCTCTGGTTTTTGTTTGGATATATGGAGTGGATTTCCTACGAGTGGCTGTATGTTGTAAGATGGTATAGCCTTGCAGGGGCATTTGTTCTGGGTTTAATATTTTCCCTCATAATTGTACTACCATATCCGTCAACAGGCAAAGCATTGCCCATTGACATTTTTCTGGGGCGACTAAAAAATCCTCAGTTAAAAAACGGAAGAATAGATGCGAAAATGTGGCTGTATATGATTGGTGCAGTGATGCTTGAGTTAAATGTGCTGAGTTTTGTAGCCCACCAATATTTGGAGTATGGAGAGGTTTCTACCAATATTATTTTATGTGCTGCCTTACTCACTTATTTTGTTTTCGACTATCTCACTTTTGAAAAAGTACATCTTTACACCTACGATATTTTTGCGGAGCGTGTTGGAATAAAATTAGGTTGGGGATGTCTTACATTTTACCCGTATTTCTATCTGGTTGCTTTGTGGGCAACAGTTGATTTGCCTGATCCTGATTTACCTTTGTGGATGCTTATTGTTTATGCATTAGTTTTCTTCCTTGGCTGGACTCTGGCCCGGGGAGCAAATATGCAGAAATATTATTTTAAATTAAATCCCGAGAAGTCCTTTTTAGGAATCAAACCACAAAGCATAACCGATGGGAATAAAACTCTTCTTGTGAATGGTTTTTGGGGAGCCAGTAGGCATATTAATTATCTGGGAGAAATATTAATGGCTGTTGGTATTGCATTGAGCACCGGCTATCCTGAAGTTTTCTGGGTTTGGCTTTATCCACTTTATTATATTGCGTTGCTGTTTCCCAGGCAATATGACGATGATAAACGTTGTGCCGCTAAATACGGAAGTCTGTGGAACGATTATACCAAAAAGGTAAAGTATCGGATAATTCCGTATTTATATTAGTCTCTACTTAGTTTTTAAAAAGTATAAAATGTCTTTGGAAAAGATATTTCAGGATTCAGAAGTTATATTAACAGAAGGTGCTATTGTTGAGCGACTTAAGTCAGAATTTAATCTGGAAATGGACGCTTCAATAAACCATGCCGGATTGATTTATGGCGAATCTGAAACCCTGGAAAACATTTACCGACAGTATATTGAAATTGGGAAAAAATACAATCTCCCTATAATGATTATGACTCCCACCAGGAGAGTGAATTTCGAGTCGCTGAAAAATTCGGTATATAAAAATGAAAATATAATTCACGATAGTTGTGTTTTCCTGAATAGGATTAAAGATACTTATGAAAATTATTCTGAAAATATTTTAATTGGAGGCTTATTAGGTTGTAAAGGAGATGCCTATAGCGGCGATAAGATGCTGAGTATTAACGAATCATATTTATTTCACCGAAAGCAAACTATTCTGTTTGCAAAAGAAAAGCTCGATTATTTATTTGCTGGAATAATGCCCGAAATAAATGAAGCAATAGGAATGGCTAAAGCTTTGGCCGAAACAAATCTTCCATATATAATTAGTTTTATGATTCGAAAAGATGGTTGCCTGCTTGATGGAACAACATTAACCGATGCAATTAATATAATCGACGGACAGGATTTCCGTAAACCGATTTGTTATATGACTAATTGTATTCATCCAACTAATCTTATAAAAGCATTAAATTCTGAAGCTAATAAGAGTATTGAAACATTGAACAGATTTCAAGGAATTCAGGCCAATGCCTCCATTTTAAGTCCTGAGGAATTAAATAATTGCTCTTGCGTTTCGCAAGATGATTTTGAGAATATTGTAGGAGAAATGAATTCTTTAAAAAAGGAATTTCATCTAAAAATATTTGGTGGTTGTTGTGGAACAAATGAATTGTTTATCAATGAATTAAGTAAGAAATTATTAATTAATAATTGATTGTTTTATATTAAAATTGCTTTTAATGAAAAGTTGGGAGACAAAAGCCGGTACTAAAATATTTCAGGTTTTATCCGGTCGATCGAATTCATATTTCATAAAAACAAACAAACTCAATGTTTTGGTGGATACCGGAAAAGTTTCTTCATTTCTAAAACTTCAACATAATATTGGATTACTGTCCAAAGAACACCAAAATATTGATATACTAATACTTACGCATACTCATTTCGATCATTGTCAGAATGCTGCAAATTTGCAAAATCAATATGCCTGCAAAATTTTAATGCATGAAAGCGAGAAAGATTATGTGGTAAAAGGATACACTCCTGTGCCAAAAGGAACGACAATGATTTCAAAAACTATTTATTCATTGGGATCAAAAACCTTATTAAAACGATTTAGTTATGAGCCATTTAGTCCGGATATTTTGGTTAATGATAATTTTCAGTTTCCTGAAGAGAAAATAAATCTACAAATTGTAGCAACACCAGGACATTCATCAGGATCCATTTGCCTAATAATTGATGATGAAATAGCATTGGTTGGCGACACTTTATTTGGTGTATTTCCTAATTCGGTTTTCCCGCCATTTGCTGATAGTATTCCTGAACTTATAAAAAGTTGGAGCAAACTTTTAAATACCAACTGCCACACCTTTTTGCCAGGTCATGGAAAAGCAATAAATAGGCAGTTGCTTGAGAAAGATTATAC
>JBFFLX010000200.1:0-5980 GCA_041554435.1 Bacteroidales bacterium | reverse complement strand
TCAGAGGCAGTTGTTAAGTAATTCTTAATAACTGAAATCTGCTCTAACTCCCTTTCTTTCAGTATATTTGATATGTGCATGCTAATATTGGGTATAGGGGTGGCAAAAAGTTCAGCCAATTGGTTTTGATTCATCCATATATTGCCGTCTTTCGCATATAGCGCAACCGATGATTTACCGTCGGCCGTATTATAAATGATTATGTTTTGGTTATTGTTATCCATTGTTTTTTATCATATCACGAAAATACTCAATAAACTTATCATTCACAATTATTGAAATTCAGAAAAGATATAATTATTAATATTTTTTAAGACCATGTGAGTTTGGCTCTTTTTTTATTTCCCCTAATCCCTAAAGGGTGAAAAAAAGAGCCAATTTTCGTGAATCACTCTTAAGGGCCGGGGCAAAATTGATGAAAATTGGTTTCTTTTTGTTTGTTTTCAACCCAAATGTACAAAGGGGATATTTTATTCAATAAAATATAACAAGTTTTAATTAATTCCTGTTATTTTGCAAAAGCCTTTTAATAAATTAAGGATAAACAGTAAAAACATTAAACGTCATGGCAAAAAAAATCACAACAGCATTAATTTCAGTATATTATAAAGACGGACTCAAAGAGGTTTTGGAAAAATTAAAGGAATTGAACATAGAAGTTTATTCCACCGGCGGAACCTATAATTACATTACCGAAAACAATTTCGAAGCAAAAACCATAGAATCGTTAACTTCTTACCCTTCAATTTTGGGCGGAAGAGTAAAAACCCTTCACCCGAAAGTTTTTGGCGGTATTTTGGCACGCAGAGAAAATGCTGATGATTTAAAGCAGTTGGAAGAATATAAAATTCCACAATTCGATTTGGTAATTGTTGATTTGTATCCTTTTGAAGAAACCATAGCTTACAGCAGTGACGAAACGGAAATTATTGAAAAGATCGACATAGGTGGAATTAGCCTAATTCGTGCGGCAGCAAAAAACCATAAAGATGTATTAACAGTTTCATCATCTGCCATGTATGGCGATTTACTAAATCTTTTGGAAGAGAAAAAAGGCGAAACTGATTTAAGCGACCGCCGTCATTTTGCTTCCATGGCTTTTAATATAAGTTCGCATTACGATACAGCGATTTTTAACTGGATGAATACCGGTGGTATTGATGCTTTCAAAAGCAGTTCCATGCAGCCCAATGTTCTACGCTATGGCGAGAATCCTCATCAGCAAGGTATTTTTTACGGTAATATGGATGAGGTTTTCAAACAACTTCACGGCAAAGCCATTTCTTATAACAACCTCCTGGATCTTGATGCGGCCATAAACTTAATAAGCGATTTTGAAGAAACAACATTTGCTGTTATCAAGCATAATAATGCATGTGGTTTGGCTTCGAGAGATAGCCTTTTAGATGCATGGAATGATGCTTTAGCAGGCGATCCGGTTTCGGCATTTGGAGGCGTTTTAGCAACTAACAGAAATATCGATCTGGCTACAGCCAAAGAAATAAACAAAATATTCTTTGAAATAATTATTGCTCCTTCCTATGATGCAGATGCTCTGGAAGTATTAAAAACTAAGAAGAACAGAATAATCCTGGAGAAAATATCCTACGATTTTGGAAACAAACAATTCCGCTCGGCATTAAACGGTGTTTTAGTTCAGGATAAAGATTTAAAAACAGAAACTACTGCAAATTTAAAACAAGCTACTAAAAATAAGCCAAATAGTGCTGAAATAGAAGATCTTTTATTTGCAAACAAACTGGTAAAACATACTAAATCGAACACCATAGTTTTGGCAAAAAACAAACAGTTGGTAGGCTCGGGAACAGGACAAACATCCAGAGTTGATGCTCTGAAGCAAGCAATAGAAAAGGCAAAAAACTTCGAATTGCCACTAGAAGGTGCAGTTATGGCTTCCGATGCTTTCTTCCCCTTCGCCGACTCAGTGGAAATTGCTCATAAGGCAGGAATAAAGGCTGTTATTCAGCCGGGAGGCTCCATTCGCGACAACGATTCCATAGAATATTGCAACGAAAACGGAATTAGTATGGTGTTTACAGGAATTCGTCATTTCAAACATTGATTTGTTTATATTTGTAGGTTCGGTTTGATTTTTTTTATCGAGCATTCTTCTCATTTGAGAAGATATTTATTAATTCACAATTAAATAGCAGTAAAACTGCAAGCTACATATGGGATTATTTTCATTTTTAAGTAAGGAAATAGCGATTGACCTTGGAACGGCCAACACAATTATTATTTATAACGACAAGGTTGTTGTAGATGAACCCTCGATAGTTGCCCTTGAAAGAAATACAGGCAAAATTATTGCAATCGGAAAAAAAGCACAAATGATGCATGGGAAAACCCATGAAAACATAAAAACTATCAGGCCTTTGCGCGATGGTGTAATTGCTGATTTCCAGTCGGCAGAATTTATGATTCGTGAGATGATTAAAATGATTGGAATAAAAAGTACTTTTTTCCCTCCGGCATTAAAAATGGTTATTTGTATTCCTTCGGGTATTACAGGTGTTGAAGAAAGAGCCGTAAAAGATTCTGCCGAACAGGCAGGCGCAAAGGAAATACGCCTTATCCACGAGCCTATGGCCGCTGCAATTGGTATTGGAATTGATGTTTTGGAACCTACAGGAAATATGATAGTTGACATAGGTGGCGGAACAAGTGAAATTGCCGTTATTGCTTTGGGAGGTATTGTAAATAATACTTCCATACGTATTGCCGGCGATGATTTTAATGCTGATATTGAGGAATATATGCGTAAGGAGCACAATATAAATATTGGTGAAAGAACTGCCGAGAGAATTAAAATTGAAGTTGGTGCCGCCATCGATGAGTTGGAAAATCCACCTGATGAATATGAGGTTCTTGGTAGAGATATGCTTACCGGAATTCCCAAAGGTATAAAAGTTAATTATAAAGAAATTGCTCAATGTCTTGATAAGTCGATTTCTAAAATTGAAGCAGCAGTTCTTAATGCGCTGGAAAATACTCCACCTGAACTTTCAGCCGATATTTATCGTACCGGTATTTATCTTGCCGGAGGAGGTTCTATGCTCAGAGGTCTCGACAAAAGGCTGCATTTAAAAACAAAACTATCTGTTCATGTGGCAGAAGATCCTTTGAGAGCCGTTGCCCGTGGTACCGGTATTGCTCTTAAAAATTTCGATAAATTTACTTTCTTAATCAAATAAATAATACTTTGAAAACCGATGCGGAATCTGTTCATCTTTTTATGGAATAATCGGTTTTTTAGTCTTTTTTTAGTGTTGGAAATCATTGCTTTAAGCATGCTTTCTACTTCTTATTCATATCACCGTTCACTCAGGTTTAATCTTGTAAATGATGTTAGCGGGAGCGTATTGGATGTTTATTCAAATATTTCCGACTATTTTTATCTGAAAAAAGAGAATAAGAAACTGTTAAATGAAAACGCATATTTGAGAAATCAACTGGAAAATGCATTTTTGAAAACAGATACATCCGCAATTTTTATCGATACGCTTTATAAATATATTCCTGCCCGGGTTATCAGCAGTACAACAAATATGCAAACCAACAGAATTATTGTCGACAAGGGTAAAATTCATGGTATTGAAAAGGAAATGGGCGTTATAAGTGATAATGGTGTGGTAGGAATAGTTATTGGAGTGTCAAATCATTATTCAACAATAATGTCGGCATTGAGTAAAAATGCAAACTTCAGTGCCATGATAAAAAGTAATGGTCAACTTGTTAGTGTTTCATGGCCCGGAGATAATTATTTGTACGGAGAAATTAATGATATACCATCCCATTTACAACTTTCAGAAGGCGACACTATTATAAGTAGTGGAAATTCGATAATTTTCCCCAAAGGGCTGTTTTTGGGTACCGTTGTCGAACACAACCAAAGAGAGGATAAGGACCTGAGTAAAGCAAAAATTAAATTTTATGTGGATTTTAATAATTTGCATTATGTAAATATCATTAAAAACCTTATGAAACCGGAATTAGATTCATTAATAATTAATGCAGATAATGAATAATATAATTATAAAAAATATCGTCCGTTTTTTGTTTCTGGTTGCAATACAGATATTTATCTTAAACCAAATGAACTTATTTGGTTACTTAACACCTTTTATTTACATACTTTTTATCATCATACTTCCCTTTCAAACAAACAAACTCCTGCTTCTTCTTCTGGCTTTCGCCACAGGATTAACAATTGACATTTTTGGTGATACTCCCGGTCTTCATACTTCAGCAACAGTGCTAATGGCATTTGTCCGCCCTGCTTTAATAAGTGGCTTTTTCGGAAAAATTGAATACACTCAAAATGAAGAACCCGGGATAAAGAAACTCGGATTTGGTGGATTTCTGCGTTATGTAATTGTTTTGGTATTTATACATCACTTTTCATTATTCTTAATCGAAACCCTGAATTTCAGCAGATTTTTCGACGTCCTTAAAACAACATTTTTAACAAGTTTGCTGTCTATAACATTAATATACATCTATATCTTTCTGTTTACCAGAAACAAATAGTATGAATTATAAAATATATTTTAATTATGTTTGCAAAAAATCAATCTTATATGTATAAAATTTCATCATTATTTTTAGGTATACTGCTGGGTATAATAGCTATTTCATGCCAGCAAGAAGAAAAACCAAATTTTAAGTTAGACACAACAATTGTTGGCTTAGGAGATAATATGGTTTATTTACAGCAACGACGCGATGGGGAATGGGTAAAAATAGATTCAACTAATTTTGTTGCTGATAAAGGAGTTTTCGAAGGAACTATCGATCTTCCCGAATCCTTTTATTTAACTATTAAAGACGGAAAAGGATATATTCCATTATTTATTGAGCAAGGCGAAATTACTCTCACTTCAAGCATAGATAATATGAGAGATTTTTCTGTTGAGGGTTCAAAAACACAGGACGAATATTCATCTTTCATGGACGCTCTCTCAACCTTCGATGAGCAGGCTTCTTTGCTGGGGCAAAGATATCAGCAGGCAAAGGCAGATGGCAATGAAGATGAGTTGGTAAACATTGAAAATGAATACGATAGCATAATGGAGCAAAAAACTCAAAGTATGCTTAACTATGCTATGAGTAATAACGAATCGGTTGTTTCTCCGTTTATTATTATGAGTAATTCATATTTATTTGAATTGGATGCCCTTGATAAGGTAGTTTCTAATTTCTCAGATAAAATTGCAAATTCATATTATGTTATCTATCTTACCGATAGGGTAAATACACTGAAAAAGGTGGCTGTTGGCCAAAAGTTTGTCGACTTTACTTTAAACGATCCTGATGGAAATCCCATAGCACTTTCTTCGGTACTTAATAATAATTACGTACTTGTTGACTTTTGGGCTTCATGGTGCGGACCTTGTAGAGCAGAAAATCCAAATGTTGTAGAAGCATACAATAAATATCATGATAAAGGTTTTGATGTTTTTGGTGTTTCCTTCGATAAAGATCACGACAAATGGGTTGAAGCAATTGAAAAAGACAACCTCACATGGAAACATGTTTCTGATTTGAAATACTGGTCGTCAGCTGCAGGAAAATTATATGGAGTGCAGTCGATTCCTCATAATCTTTTACTAAATCCCGAAGGAATTATTGTTGAAAAGAACCTTAGAGGAGAAGATCTTCAAAATAAGTTAGAAGAAATATATTCTGAATAAAAGAATGTAAAATATAAATTGAAAAGCCTGTCGGGATTATCCGGCAGGCTTTTTTGTTTGTTATTTACTTTGGAGATTAATTTTGTTGAGCGAGAAGTATATTTAAGCCCTTCAGGGTAAGGGCTTATGGATAATTATTGATCCCCGGGAATGTATCCCGGGGCTACTAATGTTTATCCGCCTACCGGCGGAAATGGAGATTAGGATTTATAAAAAGAAAACTATTCCGCCGATAGGCGGATAAATGTCAATAGCCCGGTGAGTAT
>JBFFLX010000199.1:0-6055 GCA_041554435.1 Bacteroidales bacterium | reverse complement strand
CTCACCAATGGCATATTTAAGATACTTTCCAGTTTTATTTTCCATCAGTAAGTTTTGTCTAATTTTTCTAAAGTATTTAATCATTGGTTAGCGGTTTCTGGTAATGAAGCACAACGGTCTTGTGTATGGTTAGTTGCGTGTCTTAGCAACTAATTTAGTAAACAAATACTTACCAGAGGAAATTCCGAAGGAATTTTCGTTATAGACACTAGCCAAAGCAATTAATTATACACGTTGTTGGCAATTGTTTTAGTTCTTTGCTAGTTCACTTAGTTTTCTTTCAGCACCTTTATATCCTAAATCAATTGCTTTTTGATAGCTAACTTTTGCATGAAAGAAAAGCTTATTTGCAACAAAGCCATCTCCTAAGGAATCCCAAAGATTTCCATTTTCAGGGAAATTGAGCACATTCATTTTAAATAATTCTAGTGCCCAAGAATTGTGATTACCTTCTTTTAATAAGAAATTCCCTACACCATTAAATGTACTGGGACTTATAAAAGCTTCATTATAATACTTTTCAAGGAATGAGAATAATTCTGCAGAATTACAGGTTTTATAATCCCTCACATAATTAAATATATATTCGTAGACATTCTTCCTTATTGGTTTGGGAGTGTATTTTTTATTTAAAACCATCTTTCCTACTTCATGTCCTATGCTTTCTGTTTCTCTACTACTAGTATTTGTTGCAAAAACAATAAAAACTTCTTCGCTAGGATAAAATATTAAAGAATGAGAAAATATTCCATTTCCACCGTCATGAAAAATTTTCAGTTTATTCTGCACTTCGTGCGCTATCCTCCAACCATATCCGTAATAATTATTATCATTGGCATTATTTACATGTGGTTTTATTATTTCTGATAGATATTCCTTGTTGATTACTTTGCCTTGCATTAGAGATTGAAACCATAAAATCATATCATTTTGAGTTGAATTAATTCCGCCATTTCCTATTAGATGCCAGCTAACACTCTCGCTCCTTTTATATTTAGAAATCATTGACCCTTTATCAACAATATTATTTTTATAGCCTATGGATATATCTTTTTGATTCCATTTTGGGATTAGATATCCCGTATTATACATCTTAAGAGGAATAAAAAGTTGCTCTCTAATAAATTCTTCATAAGACTGGTAGGATATCAATTCGATAACTCTTGCTAAAACACTATATCCTGGGTTCGAATAGGAATATTGAGTTCCAGGAGAAAAAATCAACTTACTTTTAAAAAGTATTTTAAAGAAATCCCCTGTTGATATTTGTTCAAAATCACTTCCAAGAGCTCTTACAAATCCTGCAGTATGAGTTAATAATTGGTGTATTGTTATTTTTCCTTTATCTGATGGTAAATCATTAAAAAATAAGCCCAAGCTATCAGACAAAGAAAGCTTATTCTCTTGAACCAATTTTAAAATCGCTGCTGCAGTAAATTGCTTAGTATTGGACCCAATATCAAAGATTGTATTAGAACTAATTCTTGAACTACTGTCCTTATTTGCAAATCCATAATCTTTACGTATAACTAATTCTCCTCCTTGAAATACAACTATATTTCCAGAAAAACCTTTGCTATTTGCTTCATCTAAATAATTATTAATGTTGGTATTTAAAGATTTATCCACGCTGTATTCCTGTGCATTTGAAACAGTACTTATAAGAAATAAGACAAACGCTAGCCGATACCAATTAGAAAGAGCGCTTTTCATGAAAAACATACTATCTATCAATTTTTTGAAGTTTTTGAAGAGAGCCTTCGTATCCTAATTCAATTGCTTTTTGATAACTTTCTATAGCATCTTCTTTTTGGTTATTTGCTTGATATCCATCACCCAAAGAATCCCATAGGTTTCCGTCGTTAGGATAAAGTTGAACGTTTTTCTGAAACAACGCTACAACCCAATCTTTATGTTGATCCATCATCAATAGAATATTTCCAATTGAATTTAAAAGTCGAGAGCTGGTATAATTATCAGGGTATTTTTCTTTTAGCAAAGCGATTAGATCGTCGGTTTTGTCGACATCGTTTTCAGCCATATAATTTACAGCATAGGCATAAACATTATTCTCAATTGGCTTGGGAGTATATGTCTCATCTAATAACATTTTTGCAATAGTGTATGCTATGTACTCTGTCTTTTCGCTATTTGCATTTGTAGCATACACAATAAAGATATCCTTTTCCGGGAACCAAATGAGCGAGTGTGAATACGCTCCATTAGACCCATTATGAGTGATTCGTTTAACATCACCTTCAAGAAACCTTACTGCCCAACCATAACCATAGCTTGACTTACCACTGGGAGAATCTGGATAGGCCGTAGTCATTTTATCAAAAGACTCCTTTGAGATGATTTTATTAGATTTTAGAGCTTCATACCAAAGAATCATATCATTTTGTGTTGAATTAATACCTCCATTAGCTTTTAAATGCCAAGTAATAGAGCCACTTCTCTGATACTTCAAAATAGGTGATTCATCTTCTAGAATTCCCCGATTATAATTTCGCGAGATTTGTTGAGTATTCCACTTTGGTAATAAGTAGCCCGTTTGTTCCATTCCTGCTGGAATAAATAAATACTTAGATAAAAAGGCTTCATATTCTAATCCAGATGTGTTTTCTATAATCTTACCTAGGATACTATAGCCTACGTTCGAATATTCATACTTTTCACCTGGAGTAAACAGTAATTCAGTTGCAAAAAGTGTATCAAAAAATTGTTTTGAAGTGATTTCGTCAAAATCATTTCCTATCGTTTCAACAAAACCAGATGTATGAGTTAATAACTGGTGAATCGTGATGTTTTCCTTATCGGCAGAAAGATTTTCGAAGAACTGTGATAGGGGATCATTTTCAGTTATTTCCCCCATTTCAATCAGTTTTAAAATAGCAGTTGCTGTAAACTGTTTGGTATTAGAACCAATATCAAAAATAGTATTAGGGTTATTTGGTGCTTGTGTATCCTTGTTGGCCAGCCCATAGCCCTTATTAATAACAATGTCTCCGTCTTTTATAACCGATATAGCTCCAGCAAATCCGTTTTGAGATCCAGAATCCAAATAGTTGTCTATTTTACCATAGAGGTTTGTTGATTGATTCTGTGCAACAGCAATATTACCTATTGCAATGGTGATAAGGATAGTAAAAAATTGTAAAGTTTTCATAGATTAAATTATTTGAGGCAAAAATCAAAAAATAGAATTTTATATCTACAAAAAACGTCACGACAATCTCCTGACAATAACACGTCAATAGTTTTAATTTATTGATAAACAGTTAAATAAGGCTGTTTCTTAATTTGAAGTAAAGCTCTTTATGCTTCTCTATATTTGCTGAATTGACAAGTATCATCACAATATTTATCACTATTAATATAGTCCCAACCCAAAGTGTAGTTTGACGATGCAAGTCGAAGGTTAACTTGAGAATTCCTGTTATGAAGAAAATAAGAATAGAGATAATACTCCATAAAATTTGAAGGGTAATAATGCCTTTTGTGAGGTGATTGTTTTGTTTGTAATAATAGCTTAGCGCTAATGGTAAAATGAAGTTCAGCAATGGAATGAAGCAGACAAATGCAACAGAGATATTGATGCGCTTAACGAGTGAATAATTAATATTCTCGGTCCCTTTTTGAGATGTACTTAAGGAAGACAAGTCCACACCGAGAGTTTTCGCGAGTATTTTTGCTGTATGTCCTTTTGGCTTTTGACCTGCTTCAATACGTTGTATGGTCCGTATTGAAAGTCCAGATTGCTCAGCAAGTTCCTCTTGAGTTAAATGTTTCTCTTCTCTTATTTTTTTAATATTCATCTGTACTTGATTAGGTACTGATTCAATGAAATTATTGCCAACGTGTTTGTGTATGATGACGTTGCGGAAAATTCGGTTAGAATTTTCCGAGTTATACGTGTTTTTCAATAAAAGTAAGGATTTTTCCTTTGCTTAACCAATAAGAGCAATGCATTATACACGTTGTTGTGTGGCGTTTTTTATCATTATTTTAAATTACATAAATCCTTAATCTCTTTTTTTAATATTCCACCATCTAGACTATTAGCAATAGTCCAGTTTTCACAAGCAAAGTCCTGTTTTTTTAGTTGAAAATAATTATGACCCAATAAAAAATAATATTTCGCTTCCATATGATTATAGCTAATTGCGTTTAAAAGTTTAAAAATTGCTAAATCAAATTTATCTTCTTTGTAATCATTAACACTGCTATTATAGAAAGCCTCACCAATAACTTTGTCACTTAACATGGTTTTATTCTGTTGACCAAATGCTATGGGTACAACATAATTTGAAGTCACATATTTACCACTCTTTTTATTCGCTTTCCACTTGGGCATATTATAGAGATGCTTAATAATAGCCGAATCCATTTGTTTAGTGCCATTTACAATGATGTCAACATTCGTTACTTTACCTTCTTCATTAATTTGAAATGCGGTAATTGTTTTACCATTATATACCATGTTACCTTTTCGTAAGTCGTAATCAACTTTTTTAATATATTCCATTAGTTTCTTTTTACCTCCAGGAAATTCGGCATGAGCATAATTATCATTGAGGATATTTGGATTAATATTATCTAATTCATTTTCGATACTACCATCTTCATTATACCAAACCCATTTTCCTGTAGCTTCACCCATATTATAATGTGCTAATCGTGATATATTTCCTGTTATATAATGAGCTTTCTCTGGACCGTGTTTCTTGTTGTTTTTAAATTCAAGAACAGATGACAGCTTCCCATTTGGATAATAGTTTTTAAACACACCAGTTTTTTGAGTGAGATTTTTATCATTAAAATTGCTAGTTCTTTTTAATGAATCATTTAAATAGTAATCTTGAACAACCCAAATATCATTCTGCTTTTGAACAGTGCGTTTAAATTTAGCGTTTAATTTTGACGTTTTTTGATTCTTATAGTTTATGTAGTAAGTTTTCAGCTTTTGAGAATAACCTTTAGACGCAAAAATTAAAAAGGCTAATAAGAACAGTGATTTTTTCATTTTAGTTGATTTTAAAATTTGGCCTACTCTATTCAGTTTTCAGTAAACCTGTTTTAGCTCAATGACACACAACGTGTTTGTGTATGATTAGTGGCGTGTTCCACGCACCTAATTTAGCAAATAAAAACCCAATAGAAAATCCGCGAGGATTTTCGTAAGTAGGCGAGAACTAGCCATTAATTATACACAGTGTTGCCATACGTTTTTTATCCTTTTTTCATTATCAACATACTGTACGAATAACGTCCATTCGGCAGTCGGTTTAAAAAGTTCTGAAATTGTTCTTTCAAGTCAAATTCTTTGTTGATTATCGAAATCAGTTTTCTTGCTTTTATAACTTCTGCTGGTAATTTTACTTTATTTTGATTGTAATAATAGTCAGATTCTAATTCCCAATATGATGCAGAATTTATTTCTCCATCTTTAATTGTTTTAAAAAAAGTTGTGGTTCCGTCTAATCCGCTAATACAGTTCACAACTTGGTTACAGTCTTTTAGGTTTTCGAATCCATTGTTATTCAGTTCCGAAATCAGTTTTTCTACCATATAATTCGGAATCGCAATTTTTTGAATGATACTATCTTTTCTAATTCCTTTTCTATTTGTAGTCCAAACCGAATGAGTAAGAGTTCCTTTAAATTCTCCGTTTTTGAAATCAATTAATTCGAGATTCTGATAATCCTCAATTTGAACTCGATAAATTCGGTCGTGTTTTTTTGAGTCAAATTCGGTCAATTCAAATCGTTTTTCAGATTCAGTTTGAGAGAAGCAGAAATTAATTCCAATTCCTAAAAATATTAATATGTAAATCGTTTTTCTCAAATGGATGGCAACGTTTCTGGCTATGATTCCGTTGCGAGTAAATTTCCGTTGGAAATTTCCGAGTAGGAATCAGCCATTATAAATTTACATAAACTTTTGTTTTAAAACCATTCCAAGCAATGGATTATAACCATTGTTGCCAGTAGTATTATTAATAATAGACTTTAATTTCATTTGGCTCTTTATAAAACTGTAAAAATTTCCGAAT
>JBFFLX010000198.1:0-6068 GCA_041554435.1 Bacteroidales bacterium | reverse complement strand
TGGACTATACGATGTACTTCTGGCAACAACTATCATCGAGTCGGGATTGGATATAGCAAATGCCAACACCATCATCATAAACGACGCTCAAAACTATGGTCTCAGCGACTTACACCAGTTAAGAGGCAGAGTTGGTCGTTCCAACAAAAAGGCCTTTTGCTATTTGCTTTGTCCACCACCTTCAACTTTGACCTCTGAGGCTCAAAAGCGTTTGAAAGCCATAAGTGAGCATTCAGAATTGGGAAGCGGTTTTAGCATTGCAATGCGCGATCTCGACATAAGAGGTGCCGGAAATATTCTGGGTGCAGAGCAGAGCGGATTTATTTCCGAAATTGGCATCGAGATGTATCAAAAAATCCTCGACGAAGCACTGGTGGAACTAAAGGAAACAGAGTTTAAAGATCTTTTCGAAGAGGAGTTGAAAAACAAAGATTTCGTAAAAGATTGCCAATTCGAATCCGACCTGGGAATGATGATACCAAACTACTATGTGGAATCATCTTCTGAAAGATTAAGTCTTTATAAAGAACTCGATTCCATTGAAAATGAAGAAGGTCTCGAGAAGTTTAGCATCAACTTAAAAGACCGATTCGGTGATCTGCCTGTCGAAACATATTCACTAATTAACACCATCAGATTAAGGTGGTTAGCCAAAAAAATAGGCTTCGAAAAACTTATCATTAAAAACAATCGCATGACCGGTCATTTTACCGGAGAAAGAGATTCGGATTATTTTGCTTCCGACAATTTCGGCCGCGTACTGGAATTCATAAAAGCACATCCCACACTCTCAAAAATGAAAGAGAAAAACAACAAACTAACCCTCGTTTTCGATGGCGTTAAAAATGTTGATATCGCGCTGAGGTTGTTGAGGATGATATAAACGAGTTGCGAGTTTCGAGTTGCGGGTTCCGTTTGGGATACACCCAATCATTCTAAACCTATGAACTTCTGAACCTTTAAACTTTTGAACCTCTGATCCATTAATCCATTGATCTTCTAATCCATTAATCCTCTAATCATCTGATCCTCTAATCCTCTAATCCTCTAATCCATTAATCTTCCAAACTCAATACTCAATACTCAAAACTCAAAACTCTATTTTGGGGGTGCCGCTGCAATCCCTCACGCGGGTTACGGTTATCAGTTATTATTTAGGCTACAAATAGGGCGGTGCGCTGCACCTTTATTTCCTGGAATGGGTTTAATATGCCAGCATAAAGTAGCAGAGTGAGTCATACATTCTGAACATTTCTAAAAATCTATAATCGCAATGTCTCCTGTTCACAACTTCACATTTTCTCATATTCTCAGTTTCATAATTTCTCCTATTCACCGCTTCACCATTTCCCCCATTCACATTTTCACAGTTTCACAATTTCTCATATTCACAGCTTATCCATCCTAATCTACAAATTGATCATTTGAACCTCTGAACTTTTAAACCTTTAATCTTCTGATCCATTGATCCATTGATCTTTTGAACCTCTGAACTTTTAAACCATTCTTTCCTTCTTACCTTTCCAACCATTCCAACCTTTTCTACCTTTCAAACCTTTCTACCTTTCCAACCCTTCCCCCTTCCATCCCAAAATCAAATAATTTCGTTTCTTTGCCAAAAAAAACTATGTCAGAAGTAGCAAGTCCTTGTATAAAAATATGCCATCGTGATTCGAAGGATGTGTGTTTTGGATGCAGGCGCACAGGAGAAGAAATAGGAAAATGGTCGAAATTCAGTGATGATGAAAAACGGGAAGTAATAGAAAAAACATTCAGGCGCTCCAACGTGCCCGGCGAAGCTCCTCCGGGAAATTATTTAAGATAACTTATTGTAAATGTATTAATTACAACAAACTTTTAAACCTTGGGCGCTTAGGACTTATATCTCCCAAACGTTCTTTTTTGTTTATTTCATAATCGCTGAAATTACCTTCAAAGAAAACCCAGTTACCATCATCTTCAAACGATAAAATGTGAGTAGCCAAACGATCCACAAACCATCTGTCGTGGGAAACCATCAGCACGCAGCCGGCAAAATTTTCTATGGCTTCTTCCAGCGCTCTCAAGGTATTTACATCTATATCGTTGGTTGGCTCATCCAGCAGAATAACGTTTCCACCCTCCTTTAAAGTTATTGCCAAATGAAGTCGGTTTCTCTCACCACCAGAAAGCACTCCAACTTTCTTTTGCTGATCGCCTCCGGTAAAATTAAATCTTCCTAAATAGGAACGTGCATTAATTTTAGTGTTGCCTATTTCGATAAATTCACTTCCATTACTAATAACTTCAACTATCATTTTTTCGGGTACCAAATCCTTATGCGACTGATCAACATAAGCAAGTTTAACCGTACTACCAATTTTGATATTTCCGCCATCGGGCTTCTCTTCGCCCATTATCATCCTGAAAAGTGTAGATTTTCCAACACCATTGGGACCAATAATTCCAACAATGGCATTTTTAGGTATTGAAAAACTGAGGTCGTCAAACAACAATCGGTTATCAAAACCTTTTCTGAGATTTTCAATTTCAATTACTGAATCTCCCAATCTTGGTCCTGGTGGAATATACAGTTCCAAACTGGCTTCTTTTTCTTTAATTTCGGCATTGCTAAGTGAGTCGTAAGCTTTAAGTCTAGCCTTACCTTTAGCATGACGGGCTTTTGGCGCCATACGGGCCCACTCCAGTTCTCGTTTTAATATTTTTTGTCGTTTACTTTCTGTCTTTTGTTCCAAAGCCAAACGGTCAGCTTTTTGCTCCAGCCAACTACTATAATTTCCTTTCCATGGAATACCTTCTCCACGGTCGAGTTCTAAAATCCAACCTGCCACATTATCCAGAAAATATCTGTCGTGAGTAACGGCAATAACCGTTCCCGGGAAATTTTTCAAATACTGCTCCAGCCAGTGAACACTCTCTGCATCAAGGTGATTGGTAGGCTCATCGAGCAGTAAAATATCAGGTTTACTCAAGAGCAGTCGGCAAAGGGCAACCCTTCTTCTTTCACCTCCTGAAAGTACAGCAACGCTGGTTTCATCAGGAGGACAGCGTAATGATTCCATCGCCAGATTTAAGGTGTGGTCCAGTTCCCAGGCTCCCATATCATCCATTTTTATGAGAAGATCGCCCTGTTCTTCAATGAGTTTGGTCATGGTATCGTCGTCAACCGGCTCACCCATTTTTTCATTAACAGCATCATAGGCAGCAACCACATCAACTATTTCCTGAACACCCTCTTGTACAATTTGCTTTACAGTTTTGCTTTGATCCAATTCCGGCTCCTGAGGCAGATATCCAATTTTATATTCTCTGTCGAAAGTTACATTTCCCTGATAATTAGTATCAAGGCCGGCTATAATTTTTAGCAAACTGGATTTCCCGGAACCGTTGAGACCTAAAACTCCAATTTTGGCACCATAAAAAAATGATAACCAAATATTTTTTAAAACCTGTTTGTTGGGAGGATAAATTTTGCTTACTCCCTCCATCGAGAAAATTATTTTCTTGTCAGACATGAATTTCTAATTTTAAATTTTTTGCAAAAATAGTGTATTTTGGAATCTCCCTGTTTAGTTGATAATAGCGGTTAATTTATTTTTTAAACCATTATTTCTTTTTCTTCCATTTTGAATAGGGTTTTTTCGAAAGCTCCGAATTAAAATATCTTGGATCTCCGGTAACTTCCTCCCCCAGCCATGCAGGTCTGTCGAAATCGTAATCTTCTGAAGGCAATTCAATTTCTGCTAATATTAATCCTTTGTTTAATCCGTAAAATTCATCAACTTCAAAAATCAATCCTCGCTTTTCCGGTAGCATATATCTGGTTTTGTCAATTATGCCTGGTTCACATAACTTTAATAATTCAACTCCCTCATTTAAGGGTATTTCCTTCTCCCATTCATAGCGACTCATCCCTTTTTCATTTGGAATACCTTTTATTGTTAAAAAGGCACTATCTCCTTTTATCCTTATCCTCACAGTTCTTTCAGCAACAGATGACAAATAACCTTGTCGTATACGTATTTCTTTTGTAGCAAGTTTATTAAATCCTTCCTTTACCAAAAATTTCCTTTCAATTTCAACCCCCATAAGACTAATTTTTTATCACTAATACTATCTTCAAAGTTAAATTTTTTATACCACTTTTTATAACTAAATAAAATGATTAAGAATTATTATGATAAAATTTAAATGTCTAAAATAAAACTCCTAATTCTTTATTACATTTGTATCAAAGTATTTTAAAATGGACAAAGGCAAAACTCCTGACATAGGTGTTCTGGTTGAAAATCATGCTGCCGACCTCTTAAAAAGAGCAAGGTACAAAATCTCCGATGTGGAGATTGCAAAGGATATTGTTCAGGATACTTTTTTGGCTGCCACCGAAAAGATACACACTTTTAAAGGAGACAGTTCGCCCAAAACATGGCTTTTTTCCATACTAAATTTTAAAATAATAGATTATTACCGCTCCAAGTCGAGAAAGAAAGTTAGTTCTGCTTCTGATTCCTTAGAGAGGTTTTTCAATGAAAGCGGTGAATGGACGGGAGACAAAAAACCTTCTAATTGGGAGGAAGAAGACCACATACTCGACAATCCTGATTTTCAATATGTTCTAAGAAATTGCCTGGAGGCTTTGCCCGAAAAATGGAATGCCTGTGTGAATATGAAATATTTAATGGGGAAAAAAGGTGATGAAATTTGTCAGGACTTGGAAATAACTCCTACTAATTTATGGCAGATAATTCACAGGGCAAAATTAAATTTGCGTGAATGCATAGAAACCAACTGGTATAAAAGTTAATATATAACACATCTTCTGATGAAAAAATTAATGCATTTATTGTTTCTTTCTTGTTTAAAAGCCACCGAGTTAATAGAAAAAAAACTGGCTTTTAAACTTAGTTTTACAGAAAGAATACAACTTTTCGTACACAAAAAAATGTGCGATGCATGTGCGATTTATGAAGATCAGAGTAAATTTATTGAAGAGGGATTTAAAGAATTACAAAAATCAATTGAAAAACAAGATGTTGATATAGAAGAATTCAAAAAAGAAATACTTGAAAAAACAAATCATAATTCTTGATCAATCTTCGCTCTCTCCTTATTTAATATTTCTAATCAATATCATTTCCGCTGTTTTACTTTAAGCAATTAAATTAATATCGATTTGCCTACCTAATTAACTGTGGGTTAAGGGTGGTTTGATTTATATAAAAATTTTTTGTTTTTTGTAAGGAATGCCCATCTTCTACTTCTAATATATTAAACATTATTATGCAAAGACTAATTTTAATACTTACTACAATAATACTTATGTCAACAAATACCAATGCTCAGAGCGAGAAAACCGTAGATCAGGCAAATGGTTTAAATGTAGGGCAAAAGGCTCCCATGTTTGAAGCCTTTGATGAAAGAGGAAATAAATTCAAACTTAAAAATGAAATTAAAAACCAGCCTGTGGTTATAATTTTTTACAGAGGATATTGGTGTCCTGTTTGCAATCGACATTTAAGCAAGGTGCAGGACAGTTTGCAACTTATTGTGGAAAAAGGTGTAAAAGTTGTAGCAATATCTCCCGAAAAACCTGAGTATTTAAATAAGATGGCTGAAAAGTCGGGTGCAGAATTTACTTTGCTTTACGACAAGGGCAACTCAATTGCCAAAGCTTATGACGTAAATTTTAAACCATCATCCAAACAATTATTTACTTATAACGTAATTTTAGGTGCCGACATGAAAAACACGCATAGTAATGATTTGCAGCAACTTCCGATTCCAGCCACATATTTAATAAATAAAAAAGGGGAAATTGTATGGCGACAATTCGACAGAGATTATCATAATAGATCCTCGGTTAAGGATATTGTTGAGGCAGTAGATAATTTGCAATAGAATAATGGAGATATGGAGTTCTGGAGTGATGGAATGGACATCAAATATTGTCTATTCTTTTCCTGCCACATCACAGTTAACAATTTTCACAAACTTGATTAACACCAAATTAACATAAATGGCATTTACTATTTGTAAATTTGCCAATAAGTTTCCACTTAAATATCATA
>JBFFLX010000197.1:0-6107 GCA_041554435.1 Bacteroidales bacterium | reverse complement strand
TTGCTGCAATAAACATTGCAATAATTAAAATAAATATTTTTTTCATAATTTCTGGATTATGTTTTCATTATAAAAGTTCGGGTACACAAACTTAAGTAATTTATAGTTTGGTTGGCTAATTAATTTTGAAATTATATGCATCAGTTTTTATTGAGCGGTTTTGTAATGCTTTTTGTGCTCTTCGAGCGACAAAAAACCTTCCAAAACTTTATATGATATTAGGTTAGTACCCCGCCATTCTGGCGGGGTTATTAATATTTATCCGCCTTTTGGCGGAATTGTTTCACCACTATATATTCGAATCATCTCAAAAAACCCCGAAGGGGTTTCATTTGCACAATTAGTTATATAAATCTAAAAAAACGGCAGAAGGTATACTCTACTTATTATTAAAATTCGTCATGGTAAGTCCCATTCCAATGCTAACAAAACTTTTTATTATTTCGGTGGCGGTATCAACACGTGGGAGTAAAAGGTCAATTTCTTTATTGCTCCATTTTCCTAAAACATAATCCGATTGATAGCCTCTGGGGAAGTCGTTACCGATACCAAAACGCAATCGTGGGAAAGAAGTGGTATTGAGTTTTAGAATTATGTCGGTAAGTCCGTTATGCCCTGCATCGCCACCTTTGGGTTTAAGGCGCAGTTGTCCTATATCAAGCGCTATATCATCGCTGACAACCAGCAATTTGCTGATATCAATTTTTTCTTTATCGAGCCAATACTTAACGGCTTTCCCGCTAAGGTTCATATAGGTAGCAGGCTTTATTACAACCAACTGCCGACCTTTATATTTCACATTGGCAACAGAGGCCAGTCTATCAACTTTAAACTCACCTTTTAGGTCGTAAACAAGTTTATCAACCACATCGAAACCAATATTATGACGGGTATTATTATACTCGGCACCAATATTTCCCAAACCTACAATTAAGTATTTCACTTATTAAAATTTATTGCAAAAATAAAGGGATAAGTTTAAAAAACCTATCCCTTGATATTTTGAATAATAATTTTTCATTTTATTCTGCTGGAGCATCTGCTGCGGCTTCTTCGCCACCTGCTTCTCCTTCACCATCCTCGTCTTCGTCTTCATCTTCGTCAACAACTTCAACTGCTCTTGCAGCTTTAACCCTAACGATAACACTATTAAGAGGATCAAGTAATGACATGTTTTCCAACTCAATTTCTCTGATTTTTACTGAACCACCAATATTAACCTTAGAAATATCGATATCAATATACTCAGGGATTAAATTAATTAATCCTTTAACACGCAATTTGTGCATTTTCTGGATTAATTTACCACCTTTTAAAACTCCAACAGAATCGCCCACAAGGTGAACAGGAATACCAACAATAACTGGTTTTCCATCTAATACTTCAAGAAAATCGGCATGTAAAACCTTGTCGGTTACAGGATGATATTGTACAGCTTGTAAAACAGCTGTAAACTTTTTACCATCGATGTCGAGATTAATCTCATAAACATCAGGAGTAAATATTATACTGTCGAAAGCCAATTCTTCAACAGCAAAATGAATTTGCTTTTCTCCGCCATAGATAACACAAGGGATACTACCTTCTCTTCTAACGCGTTTAGCATCTTTCTTCCCTACGTTCTCGCGAAGAGAACCGCTCAATGATACTTTTTTCATTTTTAAAATTTATTTGTAATTATTTATATTTAAATAAAGAACTTATCGATTCGAAGTTCTGTACTCTATTTATAACTTCTGCCATTAAATCGGCAGTAGATAATACTTGTATTTTATCGGAATGTTGTTTTAATGGAATGGTATCGGTAACAACCACTTCATCAAAAACTGACTTATTAATTCTTTCGTAAGCATTTCCTGAGAATAGCGGGTGAGTACAAAATGCTCTCACGCTACTTGCGCCTTTACTTTTTATAAGATCGGCGGCTTTGGTAATTGTACCTGCGGTATCGATAATATCGTCTACCAAAACAACATCTTTTCCTTCCACATCACCAATCAATTCCATTTGCTCAATTACGTTAGGTTTTGCCCTTTGTTTGTAACAAATAACAAATCCGCATCCCAATGCTTTGGCATAAGATGCTGCACGTCTTGTTCCTCCTGTATCAGGCGAAGCCATAATAAGGTTTGGAAGATTAAGTTTATTCAAATAAGGATAGAAAATACTTGAGGCATAAAGATTATCCACAGGAACATCGAAGAAACCCTGAATTTGGTCAGCATGTAAATCGATGGTTATCAGGCGTGTTACGCCTGCAGAAGTAAGCAAATTAGCAATTAATTTTGCTCCTATTGCTACTCTTGGTTTATCTTTTCTATCCTGACGGGCATAACCAAAATAAGGGATAACGGCTATAATTTTTCTGGCCGATGCTCTTTTAGCAGCATCAATCATCATTAATAACTCCAGAAGATTATCAGCGTTTGGGAAGGTTGATTGTATAATAAATACGTCTTTTCCACGTATATTTTCTTCATAGGAAGTTTGAAATTCGCCATCGGAAAACTCCGTAACGATCGACTTTCCGAGGTCTATACCATAACTTTTTGCAATTTTTCGTGCAAGGTATCTCGACTCTCTTCCGGAAAAAATACTAACCGCCCTGTCAGCCATTTTATTATTTATTAAATGATTAGCCCAAAAATCGCTGCAAAAGTACTATAATTATTCGTACAGGCAACAGTCAAAAATAAAAATTAGGGATGATGCTTTTTAGTAAGTTAAAAATTATAACTTTGCACTCCCTTTTTGGGGTTCCCGATATTGATTGGGAGGCGCAATAGCCCGAGTGGCGGAATTGGTAGACGCGTTGGTCTCAAAAACCAATGAGGTAATTCTCGTGCCGGTTCGATCCCGGCCTCGGGTACATAAAGTGAGACTGTCTATGTAGACAGTCTCTTTTAATTAAAACCCATGAAATATTACGTATACATATTATATTCTTTAAAACTGGATGCCTTTTACAAAGGACAGACAAATGACGTTTTTAAAAGTCTGGAAATACATAATGCCGGAATGGAAGATTTTACATCCACTGGTATTCCATGGAAAATTGTGTGGTATTGCGAAAAACCAAATATAAAAGAGGCGCTTGATTTAGAGAGAAAACTCAAAAACCTCTCCCGAAAAAGAACAAAAGAATTTATTTTAAAATATAAAGAGAATAGGGTTGATACTGGCTCCTGACGAATGCTTGTGCTTTGTCAGGATCTACGACCCGGGTACATGGCTAAAGACTAAGCCTTTTTGTTAATACCTTAACTCGTTAGTTTTATTACATACTACGACAATAAACAATTCAATGAAATTATGGAAACGATTTCCAAATAAACAATAATTTAATTGAATCACATTTTCTAAAATTACTAATCTTTACATCAATGCTACATTATTAAACCGGAGTTAAGATCGGGTTTACAATTGAGATTTTGGATAGTAAACTGTTTATTTGAAAATACTTTATAATTAAATGAATAAGGGTAAATCCTTTTTTATCTGTCTTATATATAGCCTATATAATTCTACTTCAGAATAATAAAGCTATGCAATTATGTAGGATAAAGTTCAATTCAATCGAAACCACACGTTGAACTTAATCAATTGCCATGAATAATAATTATACCATGAAACACATCTTACTAATAACTCTTTTAATTCCATTTTTAAGTTTTTCACAAACACCAATTACTGATGCTAATTTTCACCAGGCAATTGAAACCTGTTTGAGCACAAATCCGGGTGATGGTTTATGCTATGATTGTGAATACGGCGCAATGCCTGATTGGGATGTAAGCGCTGTGACTGATATGGAAGGAGCTTTTAAACACAAGGGGTTTAATGGAGATATCTCTAATTGGGATGTTAGTAATGTTACTACCATGTATTTGATGTTTTTTATGAGTAGTTTCAATCAGGACATTGGTTCATGGGATGTTGGCAATGTTACCAATATGTCTCAAATGTTTGCAGGTACATACTCTTTCAATAAGGACATTGATTCTTGGGACGTTAGTAATGTTACTAATATGGTCGAAATGTTTGCTAGTGCTCGTTCTTTCAACCAAGATATTTCATCCTGGGATGTGAGTAATGTAATCAATATGAAAGGGATGTTTAGGGTAAATAACGTTTTCAATCAAGATATATCATCTTGGGATGTGAGTAACGTAACCAATATGTCAGAAATGTTTTTTCTTAGTAGTTTCAATCAAGATATATCATCTTGGGATGTGAGTAATGTTACTGATATGAGTAAGATGTTTGCATCTTCTAATTTCAATCAAGATATTGGTTCATGGGATGTTGGTAACGTTACTGATATGAGTTATATGTTTTCAGAGGCAACTGCATTCAACCAGAATATTGGTTCCTGGGATGTGAGTAATGTGACTAATATGAGTGATATGTTTCTAAAAGCATATGCATTCAATCAAAACATTGGTTCTTGGGATGTAAGTAATGTTACAAATATGGATCGTATGTTTTTTCAAACATGGTTCTATCAAGACATTAGTTCCTGGGATGTTAGCAGTGTAATCTATATGCACCGTATGTTTGAAGGTACGCATGCATTCAATCAAAACATTGGTTCTTGGGATGTTAGTAACGTAATTAATATGTCAAGAATGTTTGCTAATACAGAAATATTTAATCAAAATCTTGATTCTTGGGATGTAAGCGGCGTTATTAATATGTCTGAAATGTTTGAAAATGCGGTTGCATTTAACCACAATATTGAATCATGGAATGTAAGCAATGTTAACAATATGTCTGAAATGTTTAAAGATGCAGTTGCATTTAACCATAATATTGGCTCATGGAATGTCAGCAATGTTACCGATATGTCAGGAATGTTTATTGGAGCAGAATCATTTAATCAGAATATAGGTTCCTGGGATGTAAGCAATGTTACCGATATGTCAGGAATGTTCATTGACGCAGCATCTTTTAACCAAAATATTGATTCTTGGGATGTTAGTAGTGTCATCAATATGTCCGAAATGTTTAAAGAATCAATATCATTTAACCAAAACATTGGTTCTTGGGATGTAAGTAATGTTACAAATATGTCCGAGATGTTCATCGGAGCAAATTCATTTAACCAGGATATAGGTTCCTGGGATGTGAGTAGTGTTATCAATATGTCGGAGATGTTTAAAGAGAATGCAGCATTTAATCAGAATATTAATTCTTGGAATGTGAGCAACGTAACTGACATGAAAGAAATGTTCGCGAATAGCGCTTTCAACCAGGACATTAGTGCCTGGGATGTTAATGGTGTTGCTAATATGTTGGCTATGTTTAGCAATACAAATTTCAACCAAGATATTGGGTCTTGGGATGTGACTAGTGTGATTCACATGGATTATATGTTTAGCAATACTGATTTCAACCAAGATATTAGTACCTGGGATGTAAGTAATGTTCATGGTATGCAAGGAATGTTTAAAGATGCAACTGATTTTAATCAGGATATAGGAAACTGGAATGTTAGTTATGTCTATGATATGTCTCGGATGTTTGATGGAGCCTCATCATTTAATCAGGATATTAGCAATTGGTGTGTGGAGTTTATACCAAACGCACCAATCCTTTTCTCTTCGGGATGCCCATTACTTAGTGAATATCACCCACTTTGGGGCGTGCAATGTGTAACTGGAATACATACTGTTCAAGAAAATAATGTTTTAACATATCCAAACCCCACAAAATCAGCAATAACAATAGATATTGAATCAGATAAAATAATAGAAATTAATATCTATAACCAATTCAGTCAAAAAGTATTTAAAACCACTAATATTGATGGAAAAATTGATTTGTCAGATTTATCGGCCGGTATTTACATACTTGAAATTAAAACTGATGATGGTGTATCAAGACAAAAAATAATAAAAAAATAGGCATAATATATCACACAGTCTAAAACCAATAAGCCTATGTTAGTGGCTAGAGTAAAATAGATAGTTAAAAATGACATTTAGAGAAAAAATAAATTTACCATGAAACACATCTTACTAATAACTCTTTTAATTCCATTTTTAAGTTTTTCACAAACACCAATTACTGATGCTAATTTTCAACAGGCAATTGAAACCTGTTTG
>JBFFLX010000196.1:0-6179 GCA_041554435.1 Bacteroidales bacterium | reverse complement strand
TGATACTAGTAAATAGTATTGATAATACAAACAATATATTTTTAATTGTGATTTTCATAATTATATATTTTGAATTTTTTCTATTCTACAATTTTTATCGATAACTCGTCAATATAGACTTTTGTATTAACAGTAGCTCCGCCATCTACTTTTGTAAACCAGAAGTTATGATAAGCATTTAGCCAGTCACCATTATCCGTTGGAATAGTAGTCACAAATTCAACTTTTTGCCATTCAGTGTTAAGAATCTGACCATTAGTTCCCCAAGAAGACTTATAACCTTCATCCCAATTATTCAGGTTTCCTAATTGGAACCAGCCTATTGTTATAACTCCCGAATCTGCAGCTTTTACATACATGCTAACAGTATAACTCTGACCATTTTCAAGGGCTATCATCCTATCAGCAGGCTTATCACGGCTCATCAATTCTGCGCCTCCCCAATTATTATAATCAAAAGCAGCTGCATAATTTGTTCCATTTGCTCCTCCGTCAACAATTACTAAAGGAAAACCACTGCCATTCCATGTTTGGTAGTCTGTGATTAATCCATCTTCAAAACTACCATTATAACATAATTCCGGAGGCCCAACTTGTACTACATTTTCTACATCTGCACTACTTCCATCTTCAGCTCTAGTTACTGTAAGCTTAATTGTTGTAGGGTTATTTATATTAAATTGAACTGTTGGATTTTGTTCGTTAGATGTTGACGGGGTTCCGCCTTCAAATTCCCAGCTCCAGCTTGTAGGATTACCTACTGTATTGTCGGTAAATGTTATTGATTCACCTACTTTTATTTTGGTAGCTGAAGGAGTAAAATCCGCAATTAATGGTGAAAACACCTGAGTAGGAAATTCCATCAATTCAACAGATCCATCAAAAAATTCTAGTTCCAGAATAACTACTTTATCACCTGAAACTGAAAAAATCACATCAACTTCAGGTTCATTAGAGGTTGCAGGGTCTCCATCAGGAAAAGTCCATTTTCTATTAACAACTCCAAGAGAAAGATCTATAAACTTAATTTCTCCTCCTTCAGCTACGGTTTTTGCAGATGAAGCTGTTGCCATAAGGTCTTTTGTTCTTTTAATAGTAACATCTTCATCTTCACATGAGGAAGTCAATACTAACAATCCAATTAAAATAAAAGGTAAATACTTTAATGGAGTATAACGAAATAATTTTTTCATAAATTCATAAATTAGGTTAGTTATATATGTTTAATGTTTAAAATTCAGATTAACGGTTGAGATTGTCAAAAACTTTAATCGCTAAAGTGATAAGCAAACCTAAATATATTTTCTCAAAGCCATTATCAGTAATGTAACATTGATAAAATATATTGTAACATTAGTTTCTTTGAATAAATAGTTAACTTATATGATTTTTCAATTTTGGATTGAGCTAATGAATACAGACATTAATTTCTTGTTAAATATACTAATATGTAACATTTTATGTATATACTGTAACATCTCCAATGTGCACCTGTAGTTATCATTCTTTTTTGTTAATTTTGTTAGATAACGATCTTAAGTATTACTTAATGAGAATTAAAACTCACTCATTTTTTATAAATGCAAGTCATAAGTCATAAAATTCAATTGAAAGCACTAAAAAACAATTTCCGTATTCTGGTTCTATGGCTAATTTTATACATATCTCCCTTTACCTTTAATAGTTATTTAAGCGCACAAGATTTAAAATTTAATACCTTAACGGTTAACGATGGACTTACACAGCACGATGTAAGTTGTATCATGCAAGATAGCTATGGATTTATTTGGGTGGGAACTTATGACGGTTTAAACAGGTATGATGGTCTTAAAATATTGAATTTTTCACATAAAACGAATGACATTGAAAGCCTTTCAAGTAATAGAATTATTTGTTTATTTGAAGATTCTAAAAAAAGAATATGGATTGGTACTGATGGCAATGGTCTAAATTACTATTCTTTAATAACTGAAAAATTTGTAAGAGTTAAAACTCCTCCTGGGTTTAACCTTATAAATAGTATCACTGAAAATCTTGATGGTGATATATATATAGCCACAGGAAATGGTTTATTAAAAATAATTGAAGCAGGAAAACCAAGAGCAGAAATTGTTCAACTTCCTTTAACGGGTTTAAATATTAATAAGATTTTAATAACCTCTGATAATGCTATTTTCTTTGCAACTAACAATGGAATTTGGATTTGGAAAAATAATGTCTGCACTCAAATAAAAGAAATAGAAAACGAACAATTTTCTGAACTGATTGAAGATAAAAACCATAATATTTGGGTGAGTGGTTATAAAAAATTAAAGGTTATAAAAAATCAACAGAACAATATTATTATAGATGACATTGATATTTTATCTGAAATGGATATTAGGGATCTTTGTAAATCCAATGATGGCAATATTTGGGTTGGAACATTAAATTCCGGAGTTTTTAAAGTAGATGTTTCTAATTATGAAATTGAGAAAAATTATACTTCAAGTTTTTTTGAAGAGCGAAGTTTGTTAAGCAACACCGTTTTATCACTCTTTATAGATAATACGAACACCTTATGGATCGGAAACCGTCAAGGGCTTTGTTATACGAATCTTTCTCAAAAAAAATTTAATAGTATTCCTTTTGAAGAATCAACTAAACTTCTGCAAAACATAAACATTAGTACCCTGATGTTAGATGATGATTACCTTTATTATGGAGTTCAAAATAAAGGTTGTTTTCAACATTCATTTAAAAATAATAAAACACAAAAATTAAATATCGGTATCAATTTTGACCCACTTTGTCTTGCTAAAATTCAGGAAACGATTTATATTGGATCGGATAATGGTTTGTTTTTAAAGGATAAAAATGATTTGGATTTAAGACAAGATAAATTAATTACCAGGCATGATCCTCTTTTCCCGCTACAAGTTTCTTCAATCTGTGAAGATGGAAACGGTCACATTTATTTTGGTTCATTTTCAGGACTTATTGTTAGAAATAGTGATAATACTGACTGGATACACTATTTATACCCTCAAACAGAAGTTTTAAGAGGCAAAAGAATTTTTAGCTTACTTTATGACAAGGATGCAAGCTGTATCTGGATTGGAACTATTTCCGATGGGCTTTACAAACTGAATTTGACCAGCGATGGCAATTTTATTTCGCTTGAAGTTTATAAAGAATCCATGCAAAATGATTACCATATTGCCAACAATACTATTTGGTGTTTTCTTAAAGGTAAAGACGGAACACTATGGATTGGAACGGATGCAGGTCTTTTAAGAAAATCCAAGGATTCCAATAAAATTAGCCAAATAGCTATTGAAGGTATTGTAGACAGAAAGATTATGGGGATTCTTGAGGATGATGAGGAAAACCTATGGCTTACAAATTCACAAGGACTAATTCGTTTTGATATCGATAAAAGTGTTGTACGTCGTTATACTTATAAAGACGGGTTACAATCCAATACATTTACTGAAGCCGTTGGAAAAGATAAGGATGGTAAATTCTTTTTTGGAAGTATTAAAGGGATAAACTATTTTAATCCTAGTGAAATAATAGATAATCCTTATAAAACGGATGTTGCGATTTCTGATTTTAGAATACACAACGTTAGTATTTCTCCAGGGAAAAGTTATTTAGGTCGAAAAGTGCTTCAGAAATCAATAAACCTGACTAAGGAACTTACTTTAAATTACAAACAAAATAATTTTCTGTTTGAATTTGCTGGCACTAATTACAGTAACGCCAACGAAAACATGTTTAGATATAAGTTAGAAGGATATGATACGGAATGGATACATATTGTTGAAAATCATAAATTCGCAACTTACTCAAATTTAAAACAAGGGAGTTATACTTTTTATGTTGAAGCAGCAAACAACGATGGGGTTTGGAGCGGTAACCCGAAAAAAATCATTATAAAAATATTACCTCCCCCTTGGTTTTCCATATGGGCCTATACATTATATTTTACATTAATATCAGGCGTTGTTTTAGGTTTTATTTTTTTCTTAAATAATAGACAGAAATTAAAACATCAATTAGCGCTGGAAAATATTCAACACAACAAGGACCAAGAAATTAATGAACTTAAACTTATATTTTTTACTGATATCGCGCATGAATTCAAAACGCCTCTTTCATTAGTAATAGGTCCTTTGAACGACCTTATGGAGTCTACGCTATCTAAAGAAAATCGAGACTTTTGTTTTGAGATAGTTAGACGTAATACAAAGCGAATGATGTTTCTGGTAAATCAACTTTTAGATTTTCGAAAAATAAATGCCGATCTTAATATTCTAAAAGTATCTAATAATGATCTTGCTGATTTCACAAAGGAAACAACTAAAGCCTTTTCGTGGCAGGCAAAAAGGCAAGAGATTAACTTAAATATTATAACACCAGATGCGTTTGTGTGCTTTTTCGATAAAGATATAATTGAAAAAGTACTTTACAATTTGTTGTCTAACGCCTTCAAATTCACTCCTAAAAATGGAATTATTGAAATTGAAATAAAACCCATTTGGAAAAAAAACAGAAAGTTTGCAAATATCATTATTAGAGATAGTGGAAAAGGAATTCCTGATAAAGAAAAAATTAGGGTTTTTGAACGTTTTGTTCACGGCAAAGATCGCTCTTCTTCGGGAATTGGGCTTCATTTAAGTTATCAATTAATAAGAGCACACAAAGGGGATATTAATGTTACCGATAGTAATTATAGTGGGGCTGAGTTTATAGTAACCATTCCTATTTCTGAGAAAGACTACAAATCCAATGAACTTTCCTCTGAGGAAAAACCAAACAATTCAATCACGGATGTCTTAGTTGAATTTGATAATCTTAAAAAGGAAAGTTCAGAAGAACGTGAAATTATTTTGATTGTTGAAGATGATCATGATTTACGTGCTTATCTAAAAAACAGTCTTCAAGCTCGTTATACAATATTAGAGGCTACACATGGTCTTGAAGGTATTGAACAAGCAATTAACTTTTTGCCTGATATTATTATAAGTGATGTTATGATGCCTGAAATGGACGGTATTGAAATGTGTACAGAGCTTAAGAAAAATATTAATACGTCACATATACCAATTCTCATGCTAACGGCTAAAACAGATAAGGAACATATTAAAACAGGTCTTGAAGCGGGTGCATGGGATTATATCACAAAACCTTTTAATACCCAAGAGCTTCATCAAAAAATTGTAAATATTCTGAATACCAGAAATAAATTTAGAGAATTTCTACTAGCACAAAATATTACAATTGAAGTAAAAAACCACTATTCATCATTTGACCAGAACCTTATCTCAAAAATTTCAAAAATAGTTGAAGACAATATTAGCAATCCTGAGTTTTCGACAACAGATTTTGCAAAAGAAATTGGACTTAGTAGAATGCAACTTCATCGAAAATTGAAAACATTATTGGGACAATCAACAACTTCATTTATCAATAATATAAAAATGCAGTATGCAGCAAAAATGTTTAATGAAGGTTGCGATCGCGTGCAAGAAGCGATGGTTGCAGTTGGAATAAACAGCTATACTCATTTCAATCATATCTTTAAAAAACATCATAGAAAAACAGCCACTAAATATATTTCTGATTTAAAGAAAAACTGAAGTTTTCATCTATTCTTCTTTTTTTTACAACTAATTTGTTTTGCTTTTTAATTATTGTCTAGAAGAGGTATGAATTTGAGCACTCAATACTGAATAGTAGCTAATCCAATATAATACCACTAATATATAAGTCTAAATCTTACTTATAGATAAACCAGTCGAAATATGATTGAGTTTCGGAAACAATCACAAATTATCATCTCTTTTTTATTATAAGATAGGATTTTTTTGTCTAATCAAGATCCACGTAAAACTTTGGAGTTACTATATTTACTCGGGCATTATTTTAAGACTGTTTAAACATAAAGAAATATCTTAGTATTATTTTCTATTATCCTTCAACTTAAACAGTTGGAGTTTTTTTTATTTTACAGTTTGAACATTTCAAATTCCTTCAAATTTTCTATTAAACTGTTAGAACTTTTTTCTGTTAGCTCTACCAGTAGAACTTTCAAACTGTTTAGGGCTGAAGGTTTTTTATTTCACTCAATTAAATATTGAAAATTCCTTCAAAATTTCAACGAAACTGTTCGAACTATTTTCTGTTAGCTCTAC
>JBFFLX010000195.1:0-6187 GCA_041554435.1 Bacteroidales bacterium | reverse complement strand
CGATCAAGCGCCCACAACTGCAACTGCCATAAAAACTCCTCTAAAGTATAATAAGGATTTTGCTTTTTCTATGCAAATTGACGATGGTGATGAAAGTATTTTTAGTAAGGCCTATCCATTTTTTACAGGTGGAACTATTGGAGGTCAAACTTACCCTGGACTAGTATATACTGATGGCTGTGGCAATGATATAAATTTTAAAATGAGTACAGCCCAATTTGTTTTTAATCAAGATGATGAAAATGGCCCTGATATACATGACCCAGAATCGGGGTATAGTAGCATTAAAGTTACCTGGCCACAAATGGATACCCTGTATAAAGCAGGTTGGGGTATATATAATCATGGAGTTAATGGAAATGCCAGTTCAGAGGCAAATTTTATGAATTATAGCCTTAAAAGAAATAAAAGTTATACCAGGCGGAAACTTTTTAATACCACTGAAGGTGGTGTTTTGACACGTATTCATGTTAATCCTAATGGATCTACACCATGGACACAGGCATGTTTTGATCTCGGCTACAATGCTGCATTAAATCAAAATAGTTTTGATTCCTTTATGGGTGACAATGGCGGAAACGTTAATTCATCTGCTGTTGACTGGTCGCAACCGCAATCTCTTTTCAGGCTAAATAATGGAGAAATTAACGTTCCAAATTATGTTCAGGGATTAGCTGATTCAAGCATTAGTGGTGCAAACTATTGGGGAATCGTTTTAACTCATTCAATTGATGATCAATATCCCTTACCAACTTTTATAAGTGATTTCACAAGCATAGAGGCAATATATGGAAAAAATGGCCAGGATAATATTTTGATGTCCACCGATGAGGAAATAATAGATTATTTGATTGTTCGTGAAGCATTAATTGTTAATTCTGTTCTTGTTGGAAATAATTTAATATTGACAATAAATGGTGATGTGCCGGATGACCTGAGGTTTTATGCTCTTAGTTTGGTTATAAATGCTGATCAGAACATTTCTAATATTACCGTTACAGGCGCCGATTCTGTGAACCAAACTGCTTATGGAAGTAATGAAGGATTGATAAATTTATTTTGGGACGGAGAAGTAATTATTCCTGGCGAGGTGCTCGCTGATTCGATGACCACTATTGCTGTCAATACTCAAACACAAAGAGATGGGTGGGTTGCTATGGATTATGTGGCAACTTTGGAGAATGGTGTACACAAGGATTCTCTTAGAACTGTTTTATGTGGAATTTCCGGAAACACATATGACGCAGGTTTCTGTGATTTCATAATTGATTTAGGCCCAGACACCTCAATTTGTGCTTACGAATGCGATAGTATTTATGCCCCAGATGGGTTTAATAATTATACATGGATGGTTGCTGATACTGTTTTTGATACTATTCAAAATATTTACGTTTGTCCGTTGGATACAACACAATACATTTTATTGGCTGAGAATGACTTCGGGATAGCAACAGATACTATAATTTATAACGTCCTGCCATTACCAATTATTGAAATTATTCCTTCTGATACCTCTCAAATATGTTTAGGTGATTCTATTACCTTTATTGTTGAGGGTGAAGGAATTGACAGTTATCTATGGAATACAGGCGATACCACCCAAAGCCTAACTGTTAGTCCTGATAATACAGACTCTACATATAAATATTACGTGGATGTTTTTAATGGTTATGGCTGCTCTGCCAGCGATACTTCATGGCTGCTTGTAAATTCGTTACCTACAGTAAATCCATCAGAAGATACTATTTATGCCTGTGAAGGAGATGAATTTACTGTATCTATCGACCCCCATGGTAATGGGATATCTTTAATTATTTGGACATTCAATACTCAAGTTGATACCGCAATGATGTTTGAAAACACTTATATTGCTAATACATCTGGAACGGTTTATTATGAGGTGCAAACAGAAAGTGGTTGTAGTACACTGGATAGTACAGTCGTAATTGTAAATCCAAGTCCTGAGGTAAGTCTAGGTAACGATGCAACCATATGTAAATCAGATAGTATAACGCTATTTGGACCTGACTCCACAGGATTGGATTATACATTTGAATGGTTTGTTGCCGACACTTTATTTGATACTACTCAGAATATTACAGTTAGGCCAATTGATACAACTGAGTATATTCTCTTCGTAAATACACTGTTGGGATGCTCCGATTCCGATACTTTAAGGGTAAATGTGCAACCTTCACCTGAAATAAACCTTGGCAGTGATACTACCAGCATATGTATGACTGATAGTATAACATTTTACGGCCCTGATTCCACAGGTTTGAATTATACATTTGAATGGTTTGTTGCGGATACTCTATTCGATACTACACAAAATATTACAGTTAGTCCTGCTGATACTACTCAATACTTGCTTAAGGTGACTAATGGGTTTGGTTGTAGTGCAATGGAAAGTGTTGTTGTTAATATTCTTTCTCTTCCGGAAACACAAATTGTTTATGAAGGTGAGGATACTGTTTGTCAAAATACCGAAATACAACTTATAGCAACGGGTGGTGATGCTTACCTATGGAGTACCGAAGAAACAAGTGATACAATAAATCTAGTTGTGGAATCGGATACTTTAGTAATAGTAACAGGAGAGTCATCAGATGGATGTAAATTAAATGATACAATTAACCTAATTGTACATACAGTTGAGCAGGCCTCTTTTACAGGCTTATTGCCAATTTATTGTATTAACGACGCAGCGGAAACTCTTATAGGTTTCCCTGAAGGAGGAAATTTCTTGGGTCCTGGCATGGTTGGAGATCAGTTTAAGCCCTCTGTGGCAGGAGATGGAAAACATATTATAAATTATATTTTTACTGACACCAATATGTGCCAAAGTATAGTTGCCGATAGCACTATAGTATATGGTGTTGATACACCCATCGACCTTGGTGAGGATTTATATATTTTCCCGAACCAGAATATTGAACTGGATGCCGGAGAAGGATTTGATAGTTATTATTGGTCGACAGGTTCCAAATATAGAAATATAAATGTTTATTATGATGACTTTCCTCCTGGAAGCACTATAAGATATGTTGTTATTGGAGTTATTAATGGTTGTACAAATCAGGGGGAAATTAATATAACCTTTGTGGATCCTGAAGGTATAGGTGATGTAAAAAATAAAAAATATATTATTTATCCTAATCCAAATACCGGAACATTTACAGTTTCCTATTTAGAGGATGTACAGGAATTCCAGATTATTCTGTACGATTATCATGGAAGACTTATTTTGAATCAAAAGGTTGATTGTGAGCCCGACTGTGATGCAAAAATCGATTTGCCTAAATTGCCAAAAGGACTATATTTACTGAAAACCATTAGTGAAAAAGGGGTTTCTTCGGGTAAAATTATTATTAGGTAAATTGAATAAACATTCCTGTTTGAAATTAGTTAAAACTTAATCTCTATTTTTTCAAAAGAACTAAATTTGCAAAAAATTAAATTATGGCAAAAATATTAGGCATTGGTAATGCCCTCGTAGATTTATTGATACAAATTGATAAAGATGAATTATTAAATGAATTAAATCTTCCTAAAGGCAGCATGCAATTGGTAGATAGTGATATAAAAGATTTAATAGCAGCAAAAAGTAATGGATTAAAGAAAAGTATGGCCTCAGGTGGTTCTGCAGCAAATACTATTCACGGACTTGCAAGATTAGGAACTGAAACTTCTTTTATAGGAACTGTTGGAAGAGATGAAACCGGTGATTTCTTCATCAATGATCTTAAAAAGAGTAATATTAATCCTCTATTAAATATAGGTGAAAATCCTTCAGGATTAGCCAGTACTTTGATTAGTAAAGATGGAGAAAGAACCTTTGGAACATTTTTGGGTGCAGCTGTTGAGTTAAATGATATTCATTTGAGTGCTGAGCAGTTTATAGGCCACGATATCCTCCACATTGAAGGTTATCTGGTTTTCAATAATAAACTCATTGAGAGGGCTTTAATTTTAGCAAAAGAAAATGGTCTCAAAGTAAGTTTAGACTTGGCCAGTTATAATGTTGTTGAGGCAAATCTTGATTTCCTTAAGGAGATGATATCAAAATATGTTGATATTCTTTTCGCCAATGAAGAAGAGGCTAAGGCTTTTACCGGAATGGAACCTGAAGAGGCATTGGATGAAATTGCTAAAATGGTTGATATTGCTGTTGTTAAAGTAGGCAAGGAAGGCTCATTTATTAAGTGTGGTGATGAGAAAATTAAAATAGGCGTTATAGATACTACTGTTGTTGATACTACCGGAGCAGGTGATTTGTATGCCGGAGGATTTCTGCACGGACTTGCTCAGGGCAAAGACTTTGAATATTGTGGAAAACTCGGCTCCTTACTTGCAGGAACTGTAATCCAGAATGTTGGTGCAAAAATATCAGATGAAAAGTGGGATTATATTAAAACAATAATTGCTCAATATTAGAAATCAATAGAATTTACATAGTATAAAAAAACCTGTTAAGTTTAAACTTAACAGGTTTTTTTTACATAAATACTTAATTAGTTGGTATTGTTATTTGTGACTAATAACAATTTTTTTAGTAGTTCTTTCATTGTTTGAAGTAACTATCATGAAGTAAATACCATCGCTAAGATCGCTTGTAGATATTTTCAACTTATTTGAAATCTGTGTATTGCCAACAGTTTCCATTACGCGATTATTATAACGATCATATAGTTCTACTGTATATTTTCCTTTTATAGTATTACCTACCGAAAGAGTAAAACTCTGGTTCGCAGGATTAGGGTATGCTAACATTGTTACTGGCTGTATAATACTAAATTTATTACTTTCCAGAAATTCAGTTGGATCTACTGAAGAAGCAATTCTTATCCTATAATGGTTTCCAAAATCAAATGTGCCATCGTCATAATCTGGAATATCCCAACTATAAGTTGTTCCTTCAACTCCAGTTGTTGGGAAACCTGAGTTCCATGCTGGTACTATTTCCCAAGGTAGTCCACTTGGTTTATACCACAATGTTAATATTACATCTTCTGTTAAATCATCATTCCATGAAATTAAATGGTTAGAGTTTTCTTCCCATTCTTCTCCACCAACTGGCTGATAGATTTCGGTAACTGAACCTGCAGTTAATACTAAGTTAAAAGTACTGCTATAATCATCAATTGAATTATCGTCATCAGAGTAAACATGAATTCTATAATTGTATGTAGTATTTAAACTATTACCTATAACCCAGTTCAGTGTAGATTCTGATGTAGGTGTATCATCAATACCAGATTGCCACTCAGGAATAGGATCCCAACTACCAGAATTATTATATACTAATTTTACAATAACATTTCCAGGAAGATCATCGTTCCATGAAATTAAATGTTCTGTTCCAAGTTCCCAGTCTTCACCTCCGGTTGGTTGTAGTACATCCACAAATGTTCCTGTTGTTGAATTAATTTCAAAAGTTCTATTGCTAATATCGTCAAGAGTTGCGTCTGCTGTACGAACCTGAATTCTGTAATATTTTCCAAGATCTAATCCACTAGTATTAGGTATATCCCAACTAAAAGTAGACTCAGTAGTTACAGTAGAAGGTATGCCTGACTTCCAAGCAGGAACTACTTCCCAGGAACCAGATTTATTAGTTAATAACTCAACGATAACACCTTCGCTTATATCTGTATTCCATGAAATCAGGTGATTTGTACCCCATGCCCATTTAATACCATTTAAGTTAGGTTGTAATACTTCTATAAACGTTCCGGTAGTGCTAACAATGCTGAAGTTATCACTAAAGGCTGGTAATGTAGTTGCTCCACTTACAGTTGAAGATACTTTTATTTTGTAATCATCTCCATCTGTTAAAGTTGTAGGAACAACCCACGATAATGTTGTTGCAGTAGTAGATGGGCTAATACTTAAAACTGGATTACTTCCTCCCTCTTTCCATAATTCAACTTTTACAGGTTCGTCAAGATTATCACCCCATGAAATTAAGTATTCAGATCCTTTTAGCCATTCGTCAGTAGATGTTGGCTGATTAATAAAAATTAATCCTCCCTCTTGATCTACTAATGAAAAATTATTAAGGCTTTCTGAATTATAATTTGCATTGGTAGAACTCTGAACTCTAATTTGATAATCTGTTCCAATATCTAGTCCATCAGTATCCCAACTCCATGTTGATTGTGATACTCCGGTTGCCAGTGTAGCT
>JBFFLX010000194.1:0-6189 GCA_041554435.1 Bacteroidales bacterium | reverse complement strand
GGTTCCTTTCGTAATTTCAATAAACTTTGATTTTGTTTTATCAAATCTTCTGTTAATTACGGCACTAAAAGGTTCTAACCAGGGATCGTTTTTTATTAAATTTAGAGATGTCATAATCAAAAATAAGGTGGTGATAAAATTATTTATCTGTGCGAATGTAATACAATGATTTTAAGAAAACACTTCTTTTAAATCATAAAATCCAAACATCTGCCCGGAGGTTAACAGAATTACAATAACTATTACCCATTTAACAAATTCCACACCTTTACTAACTGCAAGTCGTGAAGCAACAAGAGCACCAATAACATTACCTATTGCCAGAACCAAACCATACAGCCAATCAACTTCTCCATAGTAAATAAAAACCAAGAGAGAGAATGGCACATAAGCCAAAACAACAAATACTTTTATTGCATTGGCCTTAACCAGGTCGTAACCTGCTCCTAAAACTATTGCTGTAAGCAGAAAATACCCAACGCCCATATGAAGGAAACCACCATAAATGCCAATAAAAAAGAATATTACATAAGTTTTCCACGTAACGGGTTTCTCTTCAATTTCCTTATTTCCATAAATATATTTTTTTGGATTATAGAAGATAAAAACCAGCATGATAAGCATGATAACACCTATGGCTTTTTCGAACAAATCCTCATTTATATCAACGGCGATAAAGGCTCCAATTACAGAACCAACTGTTGCCGGAACGGCCATATGGAATGCTTTTTTAGTATCCAGCACCTTTTGCTGTCGGAAACTTGAGGTGGCTGTTAGTGTTTGAATAAATATTGCTACTCTGTTGGTTCCGTTTGCCAATGTGGGAGGCAAACCCAATGCCATTAGCACCGACAACGATACTATACTTCCGCCGCCTGCCAGAGTATTTATAAACCCAACCATAAGGCCGGCACCAATTAACAAAACAATATCAAGTACAGTCATAAAATTTACAAAACTGAAAGTTTTACAAGCATTTTCTTTAATTCCAAGGGGTTGAAGGGTTTACTCATAAAACCATCCATGCCGGCATTTATACTTTTTTTACGATCTTCTTTGGTGGCATTGGCAGTAAGTGCTATTATTGGTATTCGGTTTTTGTTAAAATCTTCCAACTCATAATTTCTAATTTCTTTTGTGGCATCAAAACCATTCATTACAGGCATTTGCAAATCCATCAAAATGAAATCATAATCCCCTTCTTTATACATTTCAACAGCCTGTAAACCATTACCGGCAATATCAATATTATATCCTAATTGCTTAATGCTAAATTCCGTAATCTTCTGATTAACAATATTATCTTCTGCCAACAACACATTTAACTTTGTATCTTCAGGCGCATCCTCACTACTAAACAGGTTGCGTTCCTGAGGACTATCAAGTTTAACTTCTATCCAAAATTCAGAACCTTTTCCAAAATCACTTTTTACATTAATCTTACCTTCCATTAATGTTATGAGTTTTTTACAAAGGGCAAGTCCTAAACCTGTTCCGCCATAATTTCTTGTGGTTGTAGAGTCTACCTGATAAAAACCATCGAATAAACCATCCAGTTTATCCTCTTCTATACCAATACCTGTATCGAAAACACGAATTTTTACTTCATAAAAGTTGTTTTTAAAAGAAATAAGCGAAGCCGATATTTTCACACTACCTGAGGTTGTAAATTTAACGGCATTTTTGGCAAGGTTTAATATTAGTTGCTTCAGTTTATAATTGTCGCCATTAACTATTTTAGGAAAGTCATCAGAAATTTCAACTTCAAAATTAAGCCCTTTTTCTTCAGCTTTTACCTCAATTACATTTTTAATATCCTCGAAGAGGTCATAAACATTAAAGTCGTAATGTTCCAGTTCAGTTTTACCGGCTTCAATTTTCGAAAAGTCGAGTATATCGTTAACTAAAGATAAAAGGCTATCGCTGGAACTTATGAGTATATTCAGGTATTCCTTTTGATTTCTGTTGAGATTAGTTTTAGTTAATATTTGCGACATACCAATAATGCCGTTTAAGGGAGTTCTTATTTCATGACTAATATTTGCCAGGAACTGGTTTTTAACTTTAGTACCCTCTTCGGCAATTTGTTTTGCCTTACGGAGTTGTAATTCATAATTTCTTTGTTCAGTAATATTCCAGGATACTCCTATTAATCCTATAATTTCACCGTTTGCGCTTTTTACAGGAGCAAGGTTTGTTGAAAGCCAGTGCTCATCGCCATGCTTATTAACTTTTTCCTCAATATTAAAGACTGCTTTTCCATCCTTAATAACTCCTTTCTCAATTTCAACATAATCCACCGATGAATTATAACCACTTACAACCTGGTCGACAGTTTTACCAATAATATCATCCATTTCCAATTCAGTAAAATGGCAATAGAATTCGTTTACAATAACATATTCAAGTTTTGTGTTTTTAAAGAAAACCAGAGCGGGTATTGTATTCAAAAGGGTATCAAGTTCCTCGGTTTGTTTTAGTAACTCCTTATTGGTTCTTTTAAGATCATCGGAAGTTTTGCTGAGTAAAGAAAAAAGAACGTTTTTATCTTTTAATGCCCTGTCGAATTTAAAGCAAGCAATAGTTTCATTTTCTTCCAATAGTTCCAATAGTTTTAAAATATTGCCTTTTTGCTTCTGGAAATCATTAAAATCATTGATTTCATTTAAGTACTGAACGATTTTGTCGATTTCTTTACTCATTTTAGTATTCTAGTTTATGGCAGTAAGTTTAACAAGAGTATAAGTTTGATTAAAAAAGTCACAGGTATCGGAATAGTTCATTCCTATTTCACCATAAGTAAAAAACCCAACCACAGGAGCATTCCATTTATCAGCAGCAAACTTAATTTCCTGGCTAACCATTGGTCCCAATGCCAAATGGCGAGCCATACAAGAGAATAAAATAAACATATCGGCATGAGGGTCCTTATTGTAGAATTCGCTAAGTTTAGAGGTAGTAGTTTTAACCACTTCGAAACCGGGAGAACTTGAAAATGTCACCATACTGTCCTGTGGGACGGAACCGGCAAAAATTAAGGACCTTTCTTCACGATCTATTCCAACAACAGCTCTCAATGCAGTTTCATCATTTTCTCGTTTTATCATTAGCGGAAACTCAATCCCAATGGCTGGCATTTCTTCATCGGTAACATTCAGATAACTTTTATAAACATCCAAAGCCGGCTCATTATCAATGGTATAGACAATATTGCCAATCGATTTTGTAACTTTCAAATCGGCACCAAGTCCTATCCATCCGCTACTAGCAATACCTGAAACTTTAATCTTTTCTCTGTTAAGCAGAAGCATTATTGCACCATCTGAAAGAACTTCATCTTCAGTAAAAACATAGGTGTCTTCAAATTTTGAATCGTCGCCGGCAAGACCACCAAACATAATAAAATCCTCATTATTATTTTCAATAATACCTTCTACAATTTTCTGTCCATCAACGGTAAGGCCACTAACAGCAAGTAAGGCAGAAGGTTGAAAATTACATTTTTTTACTTCATTTCCCAAAAGGTTTCCAAATTGTTTAGAATCCAGATCGCCACGGTTTTTAGAGATAATTTGAAAATCATCGGAAGGGATGTTTGTAATTGTTATAACCGCTCCTTTATCAGAAATAACTTCCTGTTTATTATCGAACAATAATTCTCCACAACTACTGGCACCGAAAAGTTTTATTTTTCTTTTCTTAAATTCATCCATTAGAGGCTTTAAGGGCAAATCAACAGAAATAAAACAAAAAGCTAAAGTTGGATTAAAGTCGATGTCCAATAAATTATTTTCTAGTTTTGAGGAGATATCTTCAGTTGATGTAAAAGAAAATGAAATAGATTTTATCATCGGTATTATTTTGTTTCAAAAACCAAAGTTAAACAAAAGTTTAATTAATCAAAATAACTGACAACAAGATAACTACCCCTGTTATTACAAATAAAAAAACTTAATGTTTAAGATTTATCTGTATTTGGAACATCCCTGTTTTTTTTCTTCAAGGCATCCCATCCCTGAGCTTCAATATCAATGGATTGATTATCATTAGTTATTAGTTGCTGTCCTGCTGCTTCATCGGTAATATATCCTATTATTTCAACGCCGGCAACTGATTTAATTTTTTCGAAATCAGTTTGAGCAATAGTGAAAAGGATTTCATAATCTTCTCCCCCATTCATTGCTGCTACTGCAGGAACTAATTTAAATTCTTTGGCCACATCGAAGGTAAGTTGATCGATGGGGATTTTTTCTTCATAGATAACACAACCAGTTTTCGAAGCCGTACAAATATGTAGGATTTCAGAAGCCAGCCCATCGGAAATATCTATCATGGATGTAGGCAATATCTCTGCTTTTTCCAAAGCATCAATAATATCAATTCGGGCTTCAGGTTTTAACTGGCGCTGAAGAATATAGTCGTTACCTTCGAGTTCGGGTTGCACATTTGGATCGGCCTGGAATGCTCTTTTTTCGCGCTCCAAAACCAGAAGGCCCATATAAGCACCTCCAAGATCGCCGCTTACGCAAATTAAATCGTTAGGTTTTGCACCCGATCGGTATACTTCTTTACCTTTTTCTACTTCTCCAATAACAGTTACAGAAATATGTAATCCATGAGTACTGGTTGTGGTATCGCCACCAACGAAGTCGACGCCGTAAACTTCACATGCTTTTTTCATGCCGGCGTAAATCTCTTTCAAAGCCTCCAGAGTATATTTGCTACTCACGGCTATACCCACAACCATTTGTTTTGGTTTCCCATTCATGGCGGCCATATCCGAAAAGTTAACAACAGCAGCCTTATAGCCCAAATGCTTTAGTGGCATAAAAGTCATATCGAAATGAACTCCTTCTATGAGAAGATCTTTGGAAACCAGAATATGTTTATTTTCGGGATAACTTAATACAGCAGCATCGTCGCCAATACCGAATACTGTGCTATTGTTTTTTGGTTTAATATCATTTGTTAGTTCATCGATCAGGCCAAATTCACCCAAATCAGAAAGTTTAGTAAGATTTTCTTCCGACATATTATTTTTTTTGCAAAAATATATGAAAAAAGGATAAAACGGGAATAAGTGGCTTTTTAAGTTACTATTATAAAATTAGGTGATTTTTAATTTAAATAATTGATTTTGAGATGATAAAAATTATTCAATTAAAACCTTAGGGTTAGGATAATATTTTATATTTTTGCCCTCTCTAAAAACAGAGCCACAATATTGGAGAGGTGTCCGAGTGGCTTAAGGAGCACGCTTGGAAAGCGTGTGTACGCCAAAAGTGTACCGCGGGTTCGAATCCCGCTCTCTCCGCAAAAGAAAACCTGTCAGTCGATAGACTGGCGGGTTTTTTATTTTTAAGAACGTGTCAAATTTTTATTTGACTAAGGGCTTTAAAATAAAAAACCCAGTAGACTCGAAGAGGATACAGGTTTTTATGCTTGTACAGGATAACCTATTGGGATCAACGAAGTTAATCCCGCTCTCTCCGCAAAACATTAAATACTCATCATTCGTAGAATGGTGGGTATTTTTTATTTTCGAACGAAACGAAGCATTGCCAAAGGCATTTGCTCTAGTGAGTTTGAAAATAAAAAACAGGGATTCATGTATAGTGAATCGCTGGTATTTAATGGTTTGCAAACCTCCCCTATGGGATCAACGAAGTTAATCCCCCTCTCTCCTACAAAAAACTTTCACTACACACCAACTTCATCATACCTGAAACAACCCACCAAATGATCATTTACCATGCCTGCAGCCTGCATGAAGGCATAGCATATTGTTGTACCTACAAACTTGAAACCTCTCTTTTTTAAGTCTTTGCTCATGGCATCCGATTCAGGAGTACTCACAGGAATATCTGCTAATGTTTTGCATTTATTTTTAATGGTCTTTCCGTTGGTAAACTGCCAGATATATTTATCGAAACTTCCAAATTCCTTTTGAATTTCAAGAAAACAAACAGCATTAGTAATACTTGCGCGTATCTTTAATTTATTCCTGATGATACCTGCATCCTGCAAAAGTGATTGTACTTTTTCCTCGTCGTAGTTGGCAATAATATTAGCATCGAAATTATCGAAAGCCTTGCGGAAATTTTCTCTTTTGTTGAGTATGGTCGACCAACTTAAACCTGCCTGGAAACCATCAAGTATAATAAATTCAAATAGTTTTCTGTCATCATG
>JBFFLX010000193.1:0-6245 GCA_041554435.1 Bacteroidales bacterium | reverse complement strand
GAAAAAGATAATATTCCAGAAAATAAATCGAATAAGAAACTCCATTATTCATTTTCCACAAGTAATGATCGTGCAAAATGTATCAAACTGATCGATCTGATTAAGGACGCCAATTATGAATGGTTGCAGTTTGAATCAAAAGAATATACCAATAGCAATTACGAAAACACATACCCGGTCTCTTATGCTGAAGGAATAAAATATGTTTTTAATGAATAACTTTAGCTAAAACATAAAAATTAGTAATATAAATAAAATCTGGAAGGGTTTAAAAAATTTATTAAGGCGAACGAGGGGTATGGTCAATTGCTTGTTTTGTATACTGGGGAAATCCTGCAGATTTTCTTCAGGTTCGTTTTTATGTTGTAACATAGTCTTAGCCAACGGAACCAACCATACAATAACACATTAGTTGTCATATTTATGATCAAAGACATGAAGAATAAAAAAATTATTGTCGTTATTACAATGCTTATTATTTCAAGTGTTTTTGTGATTGGTGCTGATTGGGCGAGTAAAACTGTACATAGGCTTTTTCATAGCTACTTTGCCGATATTGTTATTCCGTTTGGATACTATCTGCTCCTTGTGCTCCTTGAAGACAAGTTCGAGCCAATGAAAAAATGGTATATAAAAGCAGGTGCAGTATTTACGCTTTGTGCTTTATCTGAAATACTGCAATACTTTGGTGTTTATGCCTTGGCAAGAGTCTTTGACCCTATGGACTTTGTTATGTATGCAATAGGTACGGTTTTAGCGATTTTTGTTGATAGGGTATTATTTAAAAAATTGTTTAAATTTTGGGATTAATCAAGAATAAATCGGAAAAGTTTAATATTCTTTTTTAATATAGGTCGGGCCATACCTCCCTTGATGATCGTTTTTTTGAATAATGCTGAAGCCGACAATAAATAAGCCTGCTACCAACAAGTATAGGTTGGTCATGCCCGGTAAAAGCTGTTATACCGTATATATTAACCGTTAGGAGTAATTTAAGCCAGCCAGTAAACAATGATAAAATTCTTTAGAAAAATACGCTACGACCTTATGGAGAAAAATAAAACAGGAAAGTATTTAAAATATGCCATTGGCGAAATTGTACTGGTAGTGATCGGGATTTTAATCGCGTTACAAATAAACAATTGGAATGAAGAAAAAAAATCTAAACAGCAATTGGGTGATTTTTTAATTTTAATGTTAGACGAATTGTCTCAAGACAAGATATTTCTTGAAGAAGGCCTGTCGCTTCTTGATAGAAACGTAAGTTTTTTAAATTCGGTGTCAGAAAAAAAATATTCTGATATTTCAATTGAGGATTTTCCAAAAATAATAGGAAAAAGCTCGGCTAGTAAAAATTTCGGCACAACTTATAATAACCTTAAAACAGAAGGAAAATTTAATCTTATTGAAAATATAGAACTAAAAAAAAGTATTAATTCTTACTATGAAAACAATATTTCTAAATTCAAAGAATGGGCCATATGGCATCAAAAATTTGTTTCTGAAAATATAGAAGGGCATATTATTTTTAATCTACCCATTAAAAAGGGCTATAAAACCGATGCTACATTTCTTATAGATGAAATTGAAAATGGCAAATATTTGAGCATGGTTAATTATCAATTGACTTTTTTTTATGATTTTCGTTTACAGTATATAGAATTAATTGAGGCTAATCAAAAATTGACAGCCTTAATAGAGGCCGAATTAAAGAAATAACGAAAATGCAACAAGGAAGCCAGATACCACGACGTTTTGTGTCATAAAAACAACCTTGTTCAAAGAAAAGAATATGAAATTTAATACAAAACTCTTTCTGATTATCCTGTTTGCATTTTCTTTGAAATCTATTGCTCAAGACATGTCTTGGGATAAATATGACGTAATAGTTGGTCCAAACCCTACGCTGCGTTATGGGTACTACACAGAATCTGACGGAATAATTAAGATGGGTAGATATTATTTTATAGATGATGGTTCTGAATTAAAAGTAAGATTGGCACCTTATGGGCAAACGGCCACTGATTTACCAGTGCTGGATTTCAATCGAGATGAAGGAATTATTGAGCTTGCTTGGAAAGGAAAACCTAATCGGAAGTGTAAGTTGATCAAGCAAAATGACTCTCTTTTCCTTGGCAATTGTATAGAAGGTAACGCAGTTATGCCAATGGCGATAAGAACTGCAAATGAAAATGATAATGAATGGATGGGAGTTTACTTTTCAGTTTCTGATACTGATATCTCGATACTAAAAAAGGCAAAGGAAATTATTTTGTCAAAAAAATCGAGAAATTTAGAAGGAGATAGGAATTGTGACGATGACATAGCAACAGGAAACTTTAGTTTTTACTGTTCATTGTATTATGCATCAATTGAAGTAGATGGTGTTTATAGACATCGAAGACCTGCAATGCAAGCGGTGAGAAAAGAAATGGTGAAAAGATATCCTGGCGATTATGTCCACAGGATACGTGATGTCAATAACAATCCGAAAATCACCAACCAAGAATTATTGGATATCCTGGACTCTGTTGTCAGGGAACTGACACTCGAGATGAAAAAGGTTGAATAGAATAAATAACGCCATACCCCAAGGTGTATCATTTATTGCTTTGGTAAGCGCTAATTTGGAAAAATCCTTTTAAATTTTCTCTGGTAAGTTTCTGTTTACTAAATTAGATGCTTAACCATGAAAGTAACCATACACAAAACAGTTGTACTTCATTATTATGACCAATTATTAAACAATGATAAAATTCTTTAGAAAAATTAGACAACATCTGCTGAACGAAAACAAGTTCAGTAAGTATTTACTTTATGCTATTGGAGAGATAATTCTTGTAGTTATTGGAATTTTGATTGCTCTGCAAATCAATAATACGAATGAGTTAAAAAAACAGAGAGCTAAAGAAGTTCAATTTTTAAAAAACCTAAGAGCCGACTTGATCCTTGAAGAAAAGGAACTCGATCGTTATATAGAAATTCGAGAAAGCATGATAAATTCTGCTCAAATTATTCTTGAGCATTTCAATGGCAAGCCTGTGGAAAATATTCAAATGTTTAATTATCATAATTTTAATGTAGAAATATGGCAAGCCTTCCAAAGAAATAATAACACATTCCTGGAATTAGTAAATTCAGGTAATTTAACGCTAATTTCAAATGATTCTATAAAAAACGGACTACTGAATTTAGATTTGATATATAAAAAGATACTAACCGATAGAGAACATTTAAAACACGATTATGAAGAATACCTTTACAGACCGTTCTTTGAACATGTTGATTTGGACCCACTAGCTCAAAGTTTTGGATACTATGCAACTAATGGGGTATTTAATAAGAATTTGGAACTTTCCAAAGAAGAATTGGACGGACTTTTAAAGAATAATATTTTTAAAAATGGATTTGTACTGTCAATATTTACAAATTCGATAATATTGGGTGACTACCAAAGAATGAAAGATTTAAACAAAAAAATGACCGTCCTGATTGACAAAGAAATAACAAATGGCTAACAGGGTCTATAAAATCATAATGGCTAAACGCCATTAGGCTTCATGCACAAAGCGTTAGCTGCAAGTCTGACAACGACAAAAAACAACTCTCTATATATAAACTATGGACGGAAACTCAGTAGTAGAAATAAGAAATATTGTTCTTCCTGATGATATAGATGCTGTAAAAAAATTATGGTTTGACTATTTGGTTTGGGGTAATGAAAAAATGCAAGAGCTCTATGGTGTCCATCCTCATAATCCAACAGAAGCAGTTGAACAGGATGTTCAACAAATCAATAAATTTCAGCCACCTTACGGCCAATTCATCATAGCAGTTTATGAAAGTGAAATCTGTGGACTAGGAAGCCTAAAGAGCATCAATTCTGAAATCGGAGAAATAAAACGGATGTATGTTGACCCAAGTTTCAGACGAATTGGCGCTGGACGAGCGATACTTGAAGGACTTATAGTGGAATCGAAAAAAGCAGGTTATAAAAGGGTTCGACTTGACAGCCCAAAGTTTATGAAAGCAGCTCATTCGTTATACAGAAGTTTTGGATTTCGCGACATTGAAGCATATCCCGAAGTGGAAATTCCAGCTGAATTTAGGGACTATTTATTGTTTATGGAATTGGATCTAATAAACGAGACTAAATAAGAAAATAAGAAACACAGAGGCTAACAATGTATTTAAAAATTGGCGTAACAATAGTAATAGCAAGGTTTTTGGCTCGTAACAAACTTTGTGCTTAAAGGATATCTATGCTTGGTAATTGACTATTTTTCATAAGCTTACCGCTGTAAGCCATTAACATTTTTAACTCATAGACAGGCATGGCATTTAAAAACCTATTAACAAGCCCTCTCGCAGCAGAGGAAATACTGAAGTTGTTGCAAGTTACCCTTCCGCCAAGCACTGAGCTGCCGAAACACTGGCATCCAGGTGAAGAATTTGCATACATCACAAAGGGGTCATTGACCATATGGATAGATAAACAAGGAGAAAAGAAATACAATAAAGGCGATGCCTGTATGGTGCCTTTGAAAAAGGTTCATTTAAGCAGTGGGGCTCTTCGTGCCGTTATTGCTCGCAGGTAAACCATTATTTGTAATTTGAGTAAGCCTGTAACAAAGCCCTATATTAGTCGTCATAGCTTAAACCAATTACTAAAATCTAACAAATATGAGTATAAAAGGGACCGGTCCTCAACCATTGACCAATTACCGAATCAACATAAAAATCAAACTAGCAGTTCTTTGGACAGCTTTGATGTTTCTGTACATATATGCCGACTATTTTCGGTTGATGACCCCAGAGAAATTGGAGAAAATGATGAAGCTTCAAACTCCAATGGGGCCCACATCACCAGGGCTTTTGGTGATTTTTTCTGTGATTTTAATTATCCCAACCTTGATGATATTTCTTTCCATTTTGCTAAAACCACAAATCAATAAATGGTTGAACATCATTATTGCATCCTTATATGCCGGTATTTCCGTTCTGATCATAGTTTCTGGTATCGATAATGAATGGCAGACATTCTTTGTTCTATTCAATTTCGTGGAAATTTTAGTCTTTGCAATAATCATATCACAAGCATGGAAATGGCCAAGAACCGAAAACTCGTAAAAAGCAGATCACATTGGCTATAACTCAGGGCCGGTGTAGTTCTTCTAATAAATAAAAAACATTGATGAACCCAAAAGGCTATCCGTTTCTATTGGATGCAGTATTAAAGCTGCCAGCTGCGAGTCATAGCCAGAGCATTAGCGCCAATTTATAAGATTAAATAGATAAATAATATGACTATAAACGACAAACAAAGAGAGTTAGTAACGACCGCAAGAACCGCAGGGGTTTGGTACTTAATTATGGCAATTTCAGGTGTTTTGGGATTTCTGATATTTCACCGTCAGGTATTTGATTCACAAGACGCGCAGAAAACTTTAGCAAATCTGACAGACCTTGAATCCCTTGCCAGGACCCGACTGCTATTGGAATTTGCCATTATTGTTTCACAAGCCCTTACTGCAGTATGGTTTTACAGGCTGTTTAGAAATATAAATGAGTGGGCAGCATGGTCTGTGGGTATATGGGGAATGATCAATTCAGTAGCTATTATGATAAGCGCAATTTCAATGGGCGCAGCCATTGAAATTGCGAATTCTTCTCAGTCGCTTGATGACAAAGTCATATTAATTGAGCTTTTAAGTAGTTTAATTATAAATGCCTGGGGTGTGGGCGGTCTTTTCTTTGGCCTTTGGCTTATCCCGTTGGGATACATTATTACCAGTACAAAAAGGATGCCTGTATGGTTGGGACGAACCCTTATTGCCGGTGGTATAGGCTACTTGATAAGTACTGCAATTAATTACCTCGGAATTGAAAGCCCCTTGTTACGTTATTTAACAGTTCCTGCCACAGTTGGAGAATTCTGGATGATAGGATATTTATTGATTTTTGGAATACGACCTGTGAATAAATAATTAGTAATAGCTTTACAGGCCACAGGCTAAACCTTAGGGCCAATACCTGAAAGCATTATCCAGTAGAGTTTACCAAAACAAAGAATAAATGAAAAACACCAGACCTATCCTTTTTGCAGTTCTATGCTTTGTTATTTTCATACCAGAGCTATTTTCTCAAACAGATAAAGAGCAAATATTAGCAATTAGAAATGCTTCAAATTTAGCTCTTAAGTCTTATGAAAACGAAGAAGTACTTTCATATTTGACAGATGATGT
>JBFFLX010000192.1:0-6255 GCA_041554435.1 Bacteroidales bacterium | reverse complement strand
CCATAATAAAACAAGTTTAATTTTACTTTCGATGACTGAATATAATGTAATCCAAAGAGTACTTTCCAGCACCTATTATTATAATTGTAGTATAGATTAATGCATAAATAAGTGCAAATTCCTGCTTGCCAAAGCCATCGTTTATATGCACAATAAAGGCGGCAACCATCATGGTGATAAGTAGAGGAATAGCCGCAAAACGAGTACCCAGACCTATGATTAGTAAAATAGAACAAAACACTTCTGAAAATACTGTAAGTGCTAATGAGGCCGTTGCCCCTATACCTATGGGATCAGCAAATTTTATAGGCTCGCTGCCAAATAAAGTCTGGAATTTCCCTATGCCGTGGGTAAGCATAAAAATGCCTATTACCACTCGAAGTATTAAAAGTGCAATACTTACATTCTTTGGATAATCGCCAGGATTAAATATGGCTTTTATTATTTGTTTCATTTTACTTTGTTTTTTAATTACTTACAACTAAAGCAAATATAAGAGAAAACTTTGTCTTAGCGGAACTTTCGGGCTTTCAACTAATTTTTAACAAGGGAATACACCTGAAGTTCCCGTAACCATTAGAATATAATTTGCTCCTAATTGTACTTACTACAATCAACCACTACATTAATTGGCCGAAGATCTTAGTTTCCTCGGGGAGTTACTCACCACTAATCATTAAGCGCTAGTACTTATCGCTTAGTTTTCGGGTTTTGAAGTAGTTACAAAGAATATCAAATGCGTAAATATCCTGTTTTGCCAAGGGTGTATTCATGAAACCTCCGTTGGAAAAACCGGTCAAATACAAAGGTTCCGGATCTGCATTGTGCTTCAATATGGCAGTATCGAGTATATCTTCTATAAAATTAAAATCTCGCAGGCCGGGCTCGTACAAATCTTGCCATGCAGGATCGCCATATTGGTTGTCGTGTGCTTGCGGCATTATCATACATTACAATACGTTTTTATCATTCGGAAAATTATTCTACTTTCTTCTTTTTTTCTCACAAAATTCTGCCCAGCAACTATGAATTTATTTTTTAGTTTGAGGCTATTAAATTAAGGAGTTTATTCTTCTGAAAAATAGGAATCTATTCTATCGCTCACATTTTGTTGTAAGTTATTATACCAGAATGCGTAATCGTATTTGTGATATACTCTTTTTGGCCAGCGGCCCATATTAAGAAGTTCACTCTTCTCTGATTCAGATATATTCATATCAGTAACTATTAGAGCTCCCTTTTGAATATCGATATGTGCTGCTGCAAAATCGGGAATTTCTTTCAAAAGTTCTCCAGTGGTTTCATCGAAGAATTTAGCGCCTAAATTTGAGTTTCTGTGGGCATGAGTAGAGTCGGTTTTCCAATTTATTGGGTTAATACACACTGCCCCGGGAAGTAAAACCGGAGAAGATCCTGCATCGGCTCCTTGCGTATTAAAAGTAATGATAACCCCATTATCGTTATAAGTTTCAGCGAGTTTCATCCAAGGATATTTTTCCAAATCGACTTTGGTTATTGAATAGCCAATAAGGTAAGCTGCAACCAGACGCTTTTGTAGGACAGTATCCTCAAACCTTTTGCGCATAAGATTTATAAGTGCCATTGTACCCTGGCTATGACCGGCCAAAATAAAAGGTCTGTCAGGATTAAACTGCTCCAGATAATAATCGAAAGCTCTTTCGATATCCTTTGCACCAATTTGAAAAACAGAGTCTTTAAAAGCATCATTTCCTCCATTACCGGCATCCATACTCTGAAGTGCTGCCGATTGCTGGCGGTAGAATGGAGCAAATAAATTGGCATGCATGGAGTATACTCCTGCCTGACTAACTAAAAGCCTTTGGGCCTTTGCTCTGAGAGAAGAGTCGGAAATGTCCATATTCTGAGGATCTTTCCCAACATATATGGTAGGATACACATAAAACACATCAACTTTTTTATCTATTGCTGATGGCAGTGAAACCCAATTATTAGAATTGGCATAATTCAAATTTTGTTTGGATTCGGAAGAATTATTACAGCAAGATACTGCCATAGCAAACACTCCTAACAGCAGTATTATTTTAAACTTTTTCATTTCTATATTTGTTTAATTTGGTTGGTTTTGATGGCTATAAAATTAAATAATTAATTTGATTCACCTATCGCAAATATTCTCTATTCCTTTAAAACTTTCAATCTTAAAGTGGATTTTTCTTCGGTATTTAACTGAATCATATACAGTCCTTTGCAGGGTTGTGACAGATCAACAAAAACTGAACCTACATTCTAGTATTATAAATGCCAATTCAAAAACTTGTTTAATAATATAAATTGCAATCGACCTTATGATTATATCGGGCTTATAAAACTTAATTTAACTCATGGTCAAATTAATGCAATCAGCCAAATGGCCTATTTTTTTACTCAGTTTTTAAAAACTAATTAATCCCACTCTCATTAAGACAATTATTACTACAAATAGATAAATTGCAGTGAAAATTATTTTATTGTGACGGATCAACTGTATGTCTGACTGTAAGTTGTAAGTATATTCACGATTTTATTTCTTTCTATCGCGCATAATTTCTTTTCTTCGCTTATTAAAGTGCCAAATAAAGTAGGGGATTGCAATTATTATATTTATGAGTCCCCAGTAATAAACTACAGTTTCATTATAAAATCGTGTAGAATCCATAATCGGGGTAAAGATGTCGTAGGTAGCTCGAATAAGCATATGCATTGCTAAGGTGTATATTCGTGCAGTAATATAAAGTTCGGGGCGTTTTTTTATCACCGGATACAGTTCTGCTGCCAACAAAATACTTAAAGAACTAGCTGCAAATCCGGGGTTTTCAGCATAAACAAAGGCTATATTCCAGGTTGTATATAAAAAGTTCCACATATGGTGTGTATAGGCCAATAAATCGCCCGGCTCCTTTTTAGATATTTCCCATCCGTTGGCCTTTTTTCCTAAATATTTATATAGTGGCATTGTGAGAATAAGAATAACACCAACACTTGCATTGAGGTAGTTTTGTAATGCAAAATCTTTTAAAGTTGCTTCTAAAATGTTCAACCCAAGAATAGCATATAATGACCAGAGTACCCAGTCTTTTCTATAAATTTTCCACCAGCCACTAAGTTGCTCGAAATTGGCAATTCTTGCCGGACCAACAATCAGGGCCGTAGGAATAAGAACAGAAATAACTTTTACCCATCTAAACCATCCATCCAGTTGTCCGAACCAAAGGGGGAAAGTAAATAAGGATAGAATCCAGAAAATAGCAGCGAATTTCCTGTATTTACGCATCACCTCAATGAGGAGCATTAAAAGAACGATGTAAGTGAACATCGAAACCAGGTATTGCCAAATTGGAATTTCCATACGAATTATATTTTTAATTAAACATTATTAAAATTCAGAAATATAAGTTAATAGTTCCCATTTGTAAAATATGGATTTTGCTTAAGTGATACGACTATTGTATTTACCCTACTAATACATATTTTACAAAACAAAATAACTTGATGAACCTCACATATACTGTAATATAGCTATTCAATATCGTTTTAAATTAATATTTTTTAATCCCGAAAAAATCAGCCAAACGTCCGAATTCAGGTGTATGGTTTGATGACTATAAATGTAAGAAAATATTTTGTGAGAACTTACTCATTGTTGTTTAAAATTGTTTGTACCCATTCATAATAACTTTGGATAGTCTTTTGTCCCGGAGTTTCATGACCTTTGTCTTCTTCAGTAACAAATTTTACAATAGCGCCATTTTTATTTAATTTTTCAATTATGCCCTGAGTTATATCGAAGGCACAATTAATGTCCTTTTTTCCATGAAAAATAAACATGGGGACGTCCTTAAATATTTCAAGATTTTTCTCCTGCGTAAAATCCATATAGTCATTGGTACCCGACCACATATTTGCTATGTTCGGATTGCCGCTAAAAATGGCTAAAGCTTTATACTTTTCCGGTGCTTCACTAAAAGTGCGGTAAACCCCATAACCGCCCATTGAAAATCCGGAAAGAATAATGTTTGTTTCTTCTATCGAATAACTTTCGGTCACAGCATTTAATGCTTCCGCAATATCGGTTTGAGCATTATCCCATGTATAGCAATTTGACGGCCCCCTTCCATTAGGAGCCAAAGCGATAAAACCTTCGGGAATTGTGAATTTTGCCCCTTTAAGGTTGGTTTCGTCAGATGCACTGCCATGCAGGTAAATAAGCAACGGATACTTTTTATTGGGATCGTAATCATCAGGTATATAAACCATATAAGGTATTAATTTTTCATCGAGTTCGGAGCGGTATGCCTTTCTTATAAAACCTCTTTTATTGGAAATAATGTCTTCTCCGTTTTTTCCTTTCTTGATTTGATAAAGCAATTTTGAAATTGCTAATCGCTGATTACCACAGGTTTCATAACTTTTCACCTCATTAAGATCTGTATCTATTTCAGAAGCCTTAAACAGCAGTGTTTGGTAACTTGGTTTGGAAATGCTCCCCTTAATACTTTCTATTTCACTTCTTATTTCCGACAAATTAAATTCAGGCAATGATGTAAGGTAAGTTTCACCTTTAGAGGAATTGAGTTTCGAATACCATTCAATTTTGTATCCTCCTGCATCAACTGGATTTTTATTAATGTCGAAATGATTAATATTAACGCCTTGCCTGCATGTAAAAGTCTGATGCGAATAATCCACTAATGTATTTTCCCCGGAAATTATCTTAACAATTAGTTCTTCCTGATCTTTTCCGTTTGATACTGTTGCAGATACTCCACTTATCGTTTCTTTCCCTTTTATATTGTTTCTGTCTAAAACAAAATAAGTTTGGTTTTCAGTTTCATGCAAAGGTTGCTGAAATTTAAGGTTTTTATATTTTCGACTGCTATTTTCGGCACCCATTTCATCTTCCAGCACTTTATAGATGTTCTTTTCTTTATCTCCAATTGCCTTAACAAAGCAAAGGTTAAAACCTATGTTCTCGGAAATCCAGGGATGATATGGGTAAACATCTTTCCAGGGCAGAATAAGTTCAAAAGAAGTTTTTCCATCTTTTTCTAAAAACATTAGCTTAGTATCTTTGCTGGTGCGCTTAAAGATATTATCTACATTATAATACCAAAAGATGTTGCGTGTCCATTCCATGCTTTTTTTATTGACGGCAGAACCGGCCAAAACATAAAACTCCTCCGTAGGCTCATTATCAGCGCGGGGTTTGGCAAGAACCATATGAAATCCATCTCCATTTTGGTAGGCTCTGTCACGATAAACTAATTTCTTAGCATCAACTTCAATATAAACATAGAAAAAATCCGTTCCATAAGCTAATCTATAAGTTACATCAATATCAGGATTATCATTATTGCTTTTATATTTTATAGGAAATTCTCTTGGTTTTAAGTAAGTTAGATCGCCATCAAGTTCTCCGTCAATTACCGGAGTAGACGATAAGTAATTTACTTCTTGTTCAGGAATATTCGTCTGTGCCTTCGAAGTGTTTGCTAAAAAAAACAAACTCATTGCTATACATGTGAGTTTTAATATAAAATTTAATTTTTTCATATATTAATCGTTTTTGAATTTCGCACGAAGTGGTGCGGTATAAAATTCATTATTGTCTTCTTCTATTTATTGATATTTTAAATCACTCTCTTTCTAAGTATGACATATTTATCATTTCAATTTTTCCATTGGCCCATACTTCATTATGAAAAGCATATTTGTCTCCCATTGTATAAAGTCTGAATCTATATTCTTTATCTCCGGCATATCCTTTCAAATAATACACATTTCCTTCGCGGGTTCCTTTGGCTATAAATTTGCCTTGCTGCATAATAACACTATCGTTTTTTACAATCAAAGTCATGTCGCGAGTCAGGTCTTTACCATCTTTGTACCCATGAGCAGTAATTGTAATGATAGAATCATTTTTAATACTCATGGTTTCCTTATAATCCTCTTTTTTAACCGGATTATTGTCCGAAAGAAGAATGCTGTAATTATGCCACTTGCCTTCTAAAAACGAGACTAAGGGGTTGGCATGCTGGTTATTGGTTTGGGCAAAACTGTTGCTGAATAATATTATCAATACTGCTGTATATAAAAATAAAGTTTTCATTATTATGTTTTATGGATTATTATGTTAAACCGGTTTAGTTTGATAAAGCATATAATTGAATATAGGTCACTTCAATTCATATCTTAATATTGAAAATTTTGTAATACGCATATTGTTAGTCATATAAT
>JBFFLX010000191.1:0-6297 GCA_041554435.1 Bacteroidales bacterium | reverse complement strand
TTACCTTGATTCACAATCAAATGGATTGTCGGTCCTAATTGATAAAATTAAACATCACGAAATATATTCTCACGTACTCTTAGAAAAAGGCGAACGCTCAGAATTGGCCAACCTGGCTAATGAGTTGCTTTAGTGGTCATTAGTCATTGGTTAATTAACCAATAACTAATATGTAGATTTAAATTGTTCCAAAAACTTCAAATCGTTTTCGAAGAATAGGCGTAAATCGTTGATTTGATATTTGAGCATGGTGATACGTTCAACACCCATACCAAAGGCAAATCCTGTATATTTTTTACTGTCTATTTTACAGGATTCCAGCACATTAGGATCTACCATGCCGCAACCAAGTATTTCTACCCATCCGGTATATTTACAAACATTACAGCCTTTCCCTCCACAAATATTACAACTTACATCCATTTCTGCCGAAGGCTCAGTAAAAGGGAAATAAGAAGGACGGAAACGTGTTTTTGTTTCTTCACCAAACAACTCCTTGGCAAAATAATATAGCGTTTGTTTCAGGTCGGCAAAACTTACGTCAGTATCAACATAAAGTCCTTCCACCTGATGGAAAATACAATGTGCCCGTGCTGAAATTGCTTCATTACGGAAAACTCTTCCGGGAGAAATTGTACGTATTGGAGGTTGGGTGGATTCCATAACCCTAACCTGTACAGATGAAGTGTGGGTCCTCAAAGCAATATCTGGATCTTTCTCAATGAAAAAAGTGTCTTGCATATCCCGGGCAGGATGATCTTCAGGGAAATTTAAGGCAGTAAAATTATGAAAGTCGTCTTCTATTTCAGGACCTTCTGAAACATTAAAACCAATGCGAGAGAAAATATCGAGTATCTCATTTCTCACAATCGACAAAGGATGACGACTGCCCAAAGGTGCATTTACAGGAAGTGATAAATCTAATTTTCCGGTTTTGCTATCCGTAGATGATTCAAGATTTTCTTTAAGTCCAACGATTTTTTCCTGTACCGTGTTTTTCAATTCGTTGATTAACTGACCCATTTCTTTTCTTTCGGAAGGGTCAACATTTTTAAAATCAGCGAACAAGGCCGGAATCAATCCCTTTTTACTTAAAAACTTAATTCTGAACTCCTCAAGTTGTTCAATTGTATTAGCCTTGAAATTTTCAACATCCTTTAAATACTCTTCTATCCTGTTCTTCATCTCACAAAATTATTCTAAAATTTCTATAGTCATAGTAACGGGTACCATTGGTCGGTCGCCACGAGCAGTTTGAACAGCGGCAATTTTATCCACAACATCCAAACCCATAACAACTTCACCAAAAACAGTATAGCCACCATCTAAATGAGGTGTTCCTCCCATAGTTTCATACATCTGCTTTTGCTCATCGGAATACATATATCCTGTTTGTGCAGACATCTGATCCAAAGCATAAGCAGGAATTTTACGTCCCTGAACTATATAAAACTGGCAACCTGAACTTTCTTTTTCTGGATTTACATTATCACCCATTCTGGCAGCAGCCAATGCTCCTTTTTTATGAAAATGCTCAGGATTAAATTCTGCCGGAATAGTATAACCCGGATCCTGACGTCCGTCAGCATTGCCACCACCCTGTATCATAAAGCTTTGTATCACTCTGTGGAAAGGAGAATTTTCATACCATCCTGCCTTTATCAACTTTATAAAATTATCGCGGTGAAGCGGAGTATCATTGTATAATTTCGCTGTTATATCGCCATAGGAAGTGTGAATTACTACCAATGTTTCAGGCTTAGAATTTTGCGCCATAATGTTCAAACTTATTAATATGCTAAATATCAGTAATATGCGTTTCATTTTTTATCATTTATGAAATAATCGGCAAAATTAAGAAAATTGGTAGAGTTTTATGTTTATTACTAACAATATTCGAAAAAATGAATATATGGTGATATTATTGTTACTCTTGTTTTTTCAAAACATCAGAAAAACATTTCCTGCAAAGTGGTTCGTAAGATTCGGTTTCACCGAGAACAACAAGTTTGTCATTATTAATTGTTCTATGAGAGTAAGAAGCAAGATTTCCGCAACGCATGCAAATTGCATGAACCTTGGTAACATACTCGGCAGTTGACATCAGCAGAGGAATAGGGCCAAAGGGTTTACCCAGATAATCCATGTCGAGGCCGGCTATTATAACACGCTTTCCCTTATTTGCTAATTGATCACATACATCAACCAACTCATTGCTGAAAAATTGCGCCTCATCAATCCCTACAACTTCAAAATCTTCGGCATAAAATAATATTTGTGATGCATTTTGTACAGGAATAGCCGCAACTTTACTCTTGTCGTGAGAAACTACATCGTCTTCATCATATCTTATATCAACAGCAGGTTTAAAAATTTCAACCTTTTGCCCAGCAATTCTAGCTCTCTTAAGCCTTCGTATCAACTCTTCAGTTTTTCCTGAAAACATCGAACCGCAAACAATTTCTATCCAACCAGCACGTTGTGAATTATTTCTGTCTTTTTCTAGAAACATCCGTTTATTAAAAGATATTATATTAATTTTGAAAAGAACAAAAATAAGGAGTTTTTGCAAATGGGAAAAAGTAATTTACTGACAAGCATAGGCCTTGATATTGAAACATTTAAGGCGCATTTAAAGCGTATTTCCAAAGAAGACTATAAGGTACATCAACTGGATAAAGACCTTCTTTTGGAAAAAACACGTCAACTATACGATAATATTCTTCAGATTGAAGTTGATGGAAAGCCACAGGAAGAAGTAAAAAAACCAATTGAAAAAGTCCGTGAGCCGGAAAAGAAAATTATTCAGGAGCACAAGGCTGAAAAAATTGAGGAAAAGCCTGAACCAATAGTTGAAAAGCCTGTTGCCAGGGAAGAAATTGTGGTAGAAAAGCCAAAAATTGAGGATAAAGTCGCAACAGAAAAAATTAAGCCGCTTGAAGAAGAGCAAAAGCCGGAAATTAAAGAAGCAGAAAAAAAGCAAGAGGTAAATATAGATTTCAAACAATCTGAAAAATACCAGCCAAAGGAAGTGGAACCTCAAACTATTCCGTTAGATACCGCCACTCAACCTGAATATAATACTAAACCTGAATCTGCCTACGATTTATTCTCCCCATCAACCAACACGGTAAGCGATAAGTTTGTAAGCGATGAAGACAAAAGCGTTGCCAGTAGATTGAAGCAAAACAAACTCAACGATTTGAGAGATGCCATTGGTATAAATGAAAAATTCCTGTTTATCAACGAATTATTCAATGGAGACATGGGAAGGTATAATAAGGCCATCGATGAGATTAATTCTATGCAAAATAAAATTGGTACCGATACCTATATTATGGAGCTTAAAATTGAAAAACAGTGGGATGTTGAATCGGATGCCTTTATAAAATTTAAGGACCTGATAGACAGGAAATTCAACTAAAATGAGAAGTTTTTTAAGCCTGTTTTTCATTATAATACTCACATATTTCTCTGCAGCACAGGATGTTGAGTATGCTAAATCATGTCTGAATAAACTCACATCCAAATCATTCCATGGAAGAGGTTATGTTAAGAAAGGAGATTTAAAAGCAGCAAAATTCATAGCCGGGGAGTTTAAGAAGGATAAACTAAACAGTTTTGGAGATAATTATTTTCAAAAATATGATTTCCCGATAAACACATTTCCCGGAAAAATTAAAATTGAAATCGACGGTAAGAAATTGGTTCCCGGAGTGGATTATGTTATAAGTAGTTCAAACAATTCCGTCGACGGAGAATTTAAGTTAATTTATTTGCCCGATGAAATTAATAATGACTCACTTTTCGCCGATTATTACTCAAAACATGAATTTAAAAAAGAAGAAATCCTTGTTGTAAAAGGAAATTTGAGGCACTTCTATGGTAAATTTCTGGCTGGTCCGGCAGGGGTAATTTTGTTGAGCGAGAAAAAGCAGTGGTGGCATGTTTCAAATGGCAGTAAAACCAATGAGACTATTTGGATAAAAGCCAAAACTTCTGTATTTGAAATCAAACCAGCCAACATAAATATTAAGTTTAAAAATAAGTTTTACGAAAACTATCCTACTCAAAATGTAGCGGCATATATAGAAGGCAGTAAATATCCTGAAAAATATTTCGTTTTCACAGCCCATTACGATCATCTGGGTATGATGGGAAATGAAACATATTTCCCTGGAGCCAACGATAATGGAAGCGGCACTTCTATGCTTTTGGATTTGGCAAGGCATTTTTCGTTGCCGGAAAATCACAGCGAATATTCCATAGTTTTTATTGCTTTTAGTGGTGAAGAATCGGGTTTACATGGCTCCACATATTTTGCTGAAAATCCCCTGTTTCCTTTAGAAAATATTGAATTGCTAGTAAACCTTGATATGGTTGGCAGTGGAAGCAATGGAATTACCGTAGTAAACAGTTCTGTATACACCGAACTACTTCAAAAAATGAGAGATATAAATGATGAATTCTCTTATTTAAAGCAAATAAAACAAAGGGGAGAATCCTGCAATAGCGATCACTGCCCGTTTTATCAAAAAGGAGTAAAAGCCGTTTTTATTTATACCATGGGTGATGAGTTAAAGGAGTATCATAACGTTGACGACACTGCTGATAATTTTCCTTTTACAGCCTACGACGGATTATTTAAGTTGCTTATTAAGTTAACTTTGAACTAAAAACAAATCTATGTCGAAACTATATTTAGTCCCCACACCAATTGGTAACCTCAGCGACATGACATTTCGTGCCATAGAGGTTCTTAAGTCTGTTGATTTAATACTGGCAGAAGATACCCGTACCAGTGGCAAACTTTTAAAGCATTTCGAAATTGAAAACCGTATGTCATCCTACCATCTGCACAACGAACATAAGGTAGTAAGCAATATTGTTAAGAGGATAATGGATGGCGAAACCATGGCCCTTATTTCCGATGCAGGAACTCCGGCCATATCCGACCCCGGATTTTTGCTGGTAAGAGAATGTGTGGAAAATAATGTGGAAGTAGAATGTTTGCCGGGTGCAACTGCTTTTGTATTAGCACTGGTTAACTCGGGACTGCCCAATGAAAAATTCTTCTTCGAAGGATTTCTTCCTCATAAAAAAGGGCGTCAAACGCGACTGAAAGAACTGTCCGAATTAAAACACAGTATTGTACTTTATGAATCCCCTCATCGTTTACTAAAAACCCTGAGCCAGTTAATTGAATTTTTTGGCGCCGAAAGAAAAGCCTCAGTCTCCAGAGAACTTACCAAAATGCATGAAGAAAATGTGAGAGGAAGTCTGCAGGAAGTTTTTGATCATTTTAACAGCAAACCCATCAAAGGAGAAATAGTAATAGTAGTGGCAGGAAACAACTCCTGATCACATGTCAAATAATCGTTCATAAGCGTACACTTATGTTCGCTTATCCCCCATTTATTAGTTGTATTACATTATGATATTATGAATATAATATGCTGTTTATCTGTATATTATAATTTTTGGCACACGCATTGTTAGGACCATATAAGAACGTAAAAAAATAGAAAACTAATTAATAAACTATAAAACGATGAAAACTATAAAAATAACATTATTACTAGCAGCATCACTCTTCATAATGTCGGGAGTTATGGCAAGTACTAAAAATTTCGTTGTTGAAAAAGAAACATATATAAACGATATTCCATTCTCAACTCACGAGGTATCTGCAAGAAGCATGTACGAGATGGCTGTAACAAAAGAATTCAACCTGGAAAAGGAGTCATATATTAATGATATTCCTTTCGATACTAAAGAGGTTGTATCACACGGACTTTACGAAAGAGCAATGAAAGAAGATTTCAATTTACCTGAGGAAGAAGCCGTTGATGATATTCCTTTCAACACAGAAAAAGTAGCACAAAATTTATTGTGTAAAAGATAAAAGCAAAGTAAAATTTTTATTGTAATAATTGGTTTCATAATGATAAAGTCCCGTCTCGCCCCCCGGCCTGACGGGATTTTTTTGTGGCTAGTAACTGGTGGATTGGTAACTGCCTGCCGTAATAATTGGTTTGAAGGCAGTTATGTGATGGAGGTAGGGTAGATTAGTTGTTAGGCATAAGTTGTTAGGCATTGGTCATTGGTTGGTCATTGGTCATTGGTCATTAGTCATTGGTCATTGGTCATTGGTCATTAGTTGTTACTTCGGTCATTATGAAACAACCTGACAACAATGACAACAACGACAACAATGACAACAACGACAACAATGACAACAACGACAACAATGACAACAACGACAACAACGACAACAATGACAACAACGACAACAAT
>JBFFLX010000190.1:0-6414 GCA_041554435.1 Bacteroidales bacterium | reverse complement strand
GTAATGCCAATTCTGATTTCGGCAACAGGACGTGTAAACGTAAGTGGTAAAAGGTTTTCTCTTTGGGGTCCGTCGAATAAAATATAGTTCATTTCAGATAAAATTCTATTAAAATTAATTCGGTAAAGTTAAAATTATTGTTTGGTTTTAAAGTGGCGATGATAATTTATTTATGATGCATAGTTTTCCTCCAAATTAATGGGAGATTTCTCCTCAAGTTTTACATTTCATTTCAAACTTTCGTTCGAAATGACAGAAGCGAAACTCGGTCTGTGTCATTTCGAAGGAAGAAGAATGATGACTGAGAAATCCCCTAATGCTTGGAGATTTCTCTTCATTCCGAGGCCTCGGAAATACATTTCATTTCGAATATTCATCGAAATGACAATAGCGACAATAAAACTTTATGGCAAAAAAAAACCTTCGCCAAATAGCGAAGGTTCATTTATCAATGTCTTTATACTAATCAGTTTTCTTATCGAAATGCTTTTTGTATTTGTTTTTGAATTTATCAACACGTCCTGCACTGTCAACAAGTTTCATCTTACCTGTGAAGAATGGATGTGACTGACTTGAAATCTCAAGTTTAACCAATGGGTATTCTTTTCCATCTTCCCACTCAATAGTTTCTTTTGTGTTAACAGTTGACTTTGTAATAAAAGCATAATCGTTCGACATGTCTTTAAAAACAACGAACCTATAATTTTCTGGATGGATATCTTTCTTCATCTGACTAAATTTTACCTATCATTTTAAGGGCTGCAAAAATATTACCTTTTTATAAAACTACCAAATGTTTTTTCGTTTTTTTTGATTATTAATTATCATCTGGACTAATTAAGATTTTATGTCAGGCAAAACTCTAAAAATCAGACAATAAAAACTCCATGGTATCAACACCATCTGCATAATCCCAAAGTTGTGGTTGCTGACTTTGTCCAAGAGGAACTGAATTTTTTATTCTTTCGTCATTACTAACAACACATTGAATGGATTCGCTGTCCAGCAAAAACTTATTATTTAATGTTTCTATATCATCGTAATATTCGAAAAACAGTACGCTAACGGCAGAGGCATACGACTCATCTTCAGTAAGTAAAAGGTTGCCACTATCCAGGTGATTCCGCGAATTGACTAAGTAAATTGCCTTGTTATACTCATAATTATTAAAATATTTGCTGTGGTTTTTTATGTCGTCGCGTTTTGAAAATTCATTGAGCATGGGTGTAAAATCATATCCTTTAGGCACAAATAATTTAGAAACGCTGCGGCATCCCAATCCAAAATACATAAAAACATCCCTTGCTAAACCTTCAAAATCGGTTTCGGTTTCATTTCCGTTTAAAACGGCAACGCCATTTCTGTTTCTCCTTATTATATTGGGATACTTACCGAAATAGTAATCAAAGTATCTGCTTGTGTTTCCTGAGCCTGTTGCGATAATGGCATCAAATTCAGAGACTTTACCATCGGCAAAGCCTATAAATTCAGCAAATCCGGGTTCTATATCTATTAATAATTCCGCTATGGCGGGAAGCAATCGGTCATCATCGGAAGAAAGTTTGGCCAAAATCTTATTTCCGCTTATCAAAACACTTAAAAAATCGTGAAAACCCACCACAGGAATATTGCCTGCCATAATAACCGCTACGGTTTTTGTATGAAATAAATCAGCATCTTTCATATTATATTTAGATATCCATTGCTGTAATTTATCTCTTTCCAGACTTTTTCCCAACGAAAAAAGCATGAATTCCACATTGTTTTTAACAAACCATGCATTATAATTATCGGCCATACCAACCTCATTTACAAGATTTTGATATGCCGTATTTGTTAAATCAATAACAGAAGTCTCCTCTCCCACTCCGAAAGTCTTCAAATATTCACCCAGTGTGGCGAAAGCATTAATTCGTTTTTCTATATCCACTTTTAAATTTTTTGCAAAATTAGAATAATTCTAAAATAGGAATATGCTATTATATGGGTAATTTTAATTATATATTTGCGCGACATATATAACGTATAAAAACTATACAGATGAAAAAACATAATTTCTACGCGGGACCATCAATTTTACCGCAATACACTATTGAAAATACAGCAAAAGCAATTATTGATTTTGCAGGCACAGGTCTTTCCATAATGGAAATTTCACATCGTAGTAAGGAATTTGTTGCCGTAATGGACGAGGCACAACAATTATTTAAAGAATTATTGAAAATACCTGAAGGTTACTCAGTAATTTTTGTTGGCGGAGGTGCAAGCACTCAGTTTGCTATGGTTCCTTTCAACCTTATGAATAAAAAGTCTGCTTACCTAAACACAGGTGCATGGTCGAAAAAAGCAATAAAAGAAGCCAAAGCATTTGGTGAAGTTGATGTTGTTGCATCTTCAGAAGACACTACATTCAACTACATTCCAAAAGATTATGTTATTCCAACTGATGCCGATTATTTCCACATCACAACTAATAACACCATTTATGGAACTGAGATTAAGCATGATATCGATTCACCAATACCGTTGGTAGCAGATATGTCATCAGATATTTTCAGTCGCCCTATTGACGTTTCTAAATATGCAGTTATTTATGGTGGGGCACAAAAAAATCTTGCTCCTGCAGGAGTTACTTTCGTAATCGTTAAAAACGACATCTTAGGAAAAGTAAATCATCATATTCCTACTATGCTTAATTATCAAACACATATTGATAAGGAGAGCATGTTTAATACTCCTCCTGTTGTTCCTGTTTTTGCAGCTTTACAAACTTTAAAATGGTTGAAAGCCAACGGTGGTATCGATAAAATGCATGAAGTTAATAATCATAAAGCAGGTTTATTATATGCTGAAATCGACAGAAATCCAATGTTTAAAGGAACTGTTGTTAACAAGGATGATCGTTCAATAATGAATATTTGTTTCGTTATGAATGATGGTTTTGAAGATAAGGAAAAAGCATTCTTCGATTACGCAAGCGAGCGTGGAATGGTTGGTATTAAAGGCCACCGCAGCGTTGGAGGTTTCCGCGCAAGTACTTATAATGCTCTTCCTGTTGAAAGCGTTGAAGCACTTGTTAAAACAATGCAGGATTTTGAATCAGAAAATAAATAATCATCCCGCCCACGCGGGAAACTAAAACCACTATAAAGATGACAAAAGTACTTATAGCAACAGAGAAACCTTTTGCAAAGGCTGCTGTTGATCAAATTAAAATAACTCTGGAAGATGCCGGATATGATGCAGTATTTTTTGAAAAATACGCTTCTCAGGATGATTTTGTAGGCGCTGTAGGCGATGCTGACGCATTGATAATCAGAAGCGATAAAGTTACACCTGAAGTAATTGATGCTGCAAAAAATTTAAAGATAGTAGTTCGAGCAGGAGCCGGTTACGACAATGTTGATTTAGCCGCTGCAAAAGCCAAAAATGTTGTGGTAATGAATACACCGGGACAAAACTCAAACGCAGTTGCAGAACTTGCATTGGGAATGATGGTTTATCAGGCTCGTAATCATTTTAACGGAACATCGGGAACAGAACTAAAAGGCAAAAAACTCGGTATTCATGCTTATGGAAATGTTGGCCGTTTAGTTGCCAATATTGCAAAAGGCTTTGGAATGGAAATTTTTGCTTTCGATCCTTTTATTGCTAAAGAAAGCATGGAAGCCGAAGGTGTGACCGTTTGCGATACCGTTGAGGATTTATATGCAGTAAGCGACTATTTAAGTCTGCATATCCCTGCTAATGAGCATACTAAAAAATCTGTAAATCATGCTCTACTTTCAAAAATGAAAGATGGTGCCGTTGTTATAAATACAGCACGTAAAGAAGTTATTGATGAAGACGGCCTCATGAAAATAATGGAAGAAAAGCCAAACTTTAAATATGTTTCCGACATTGCTCCTGATACTAAGGATGCTTTATGTGAAAAATTTGAAGGAAGAGTATTTTTCACTCCTAAAAAGATGGGTGCTCAAACAGCAGAAGCCAATATCAATGCCGGTATTGCTGCCGCAAAGCAAATCATCGCTTATCTTGAAAATAACGACACTACTTTCAAGGTAAACTAAAATTAAAATCAAATTTTTAAAACCAAATACTATTTTATGGCTCAATTGCGTTGAGTCACAACCAAAATCATTTTTAAACTAAACTTTGTGTAGGTTATGTATAATACAGAAGAAAAGAGTGAGAATATCGACAAAGAGGTATCATTTTTTAGGTTTGAGGACTTGAGAATCTATCACAAATCACTTGATTACATTAATTGGCTAAACGACATAAACATGTTATTTCCTGAAAACGACACTTCAGGTCTTGCAGGACGTTTAAACGCTTCAGCCAGAAACATTGCTTTTTATATTACTGAAGGTTCTTCAAGAAATAAGAATCAGTTTATTCAGTATCTTAAAATGGCAAAAACTTCAATTCGTGAATGTTTGGTAATGACAAGCATTGCTTATCGTGCTAACTTTATTACCGAAACTTATGAGCAGGAGTCGCGTCAGTTTTTGATGGAACTAACAAAAATGAGCGGAGCACTTATTTCCTCATTACAAAGGGCATCGAACAATAATAACGGGTATAATAATTATAATAATAATAATGGTCATACTCAATACAACTCCGACGAAAGCGAAGTAGGAGATAATTATAACCAGAGATATTCTGAGCATAATTAATAAAAAAATTAAAGATAAATCCGGTTGCTGTTTAGTATACCGGATTTTTTATTTTAGCTTAAATAATAATTAAAATAAAAACTTATGGCAATTCTTAAGGCATTTAAAGGTTTAAGACCTCCTCAGAACATTGTAAAAGACCTTGCATCAAGACCTTATGATGTTTTAAATTCTTCAGAAGCAAGAGTTGAGGCTGATGGAAATCCGTACTCATTGTTACATATTATAAAGCCTGAAATTGATCTTCCGGAAGATGTTAATCTTTACAGTCAGGAAGTATATGATAAGGCAAAATCAAATCTGGAAAGATTCAAGGAAAATGAATGGCTGGTGCAGGATGAGGATGACTACATCTATATTTATGCTCAAACCATGTGGGGAAAAACTCAATATGGTATTGTTGGTTGTGCTGCCGTTGAAGATTATATGAATAACGTAATCAAAAAGCATGAACTAACTCGTCCCGACAAGGAAGAAGACCGTATGAAGCATGTTAGAATCACAAATGCCAATATGGAGCCTGTTTTCTTTTCTTATCCGGCTGTAGCCGAAATCGATGAGATAGTTGAAAAACACGTACAGGATAATGAAGCCGTTTACGATTTTACCGGAGAAGACGAGGTAGGACATCACTTTTGGGTGATAAAAGATAAAGCCACCATAAAGCGAATTATTGAACTTTTCGATACACTTCCTTCTACTTATGTAGCCGATGGACACCATCGTACTGCTGCTGCTGCTTTGGTAGGAAATGAAAAGAAAAACAATAATCCAAATCATACAGGCAATGAGGAATACAATTTCTTTCTTGCTGTGCATTTTCCTGATAATCAACTTACTATCATCGATTATAACAGAGTTGTAAAAGACCTTAATGGTCTCACAAATGATGAGTTTATAGCAAAATTAGGAGAAGGATTTGATGTAAAAGATATGGGAAGTGCAATTTACAAGCCCGATTCATTACATAATTTCTCCATGTACTTAGACGGAAAATGGTATTCACTTACCGCCAAAGAAGGAACTTATAACGATAACGATCCCATTGGTGTTTTAGATGTAACCATACTTACAAATCAGGTTTTAAGTCCTGTGTTGGATATTCAGGATTTACGCACCTCAAAACGCATCGATTTTGTTGGTGGTATCAGAGGTTTAGGAGAACTTTCAAAACGTGTGGACAGTGGAGAAATGAAAGTTGCGTTTGCACTCTATCCCGTTAGCATGCAACAACTTATCGACATAGCCGACTCAGGAGCAATTATGCCTCCAAAAACTACATGGTTCGAGCCAAAGTTACGCTCGGGATTGGTGGTTCATGAGTTAGACTAAGAATAGTTATGAGTTTTGAGTTGCGGGTTGCGAGGTTCGAGTTGCGAGTTGCGGGTTGCGGATTACAGATAGCGCATTACAAGTTGCATGTCTCAGGTTGCAGGTTTGATTTGTGAAGAATGAACTAATGACTAGTGACCATACCTACACTTTTTTCCGGCAGACAGGCCAATGACCAATGACCAATGACCAGTGACCAATGACCAATGACCAATCACCAATCACCAGTCACCAGTCTTCAGTTGGCAGTCAGCAATCATCAGTCTTTGTTCTGTAAGTAGTTATGACCACTAATGACCAATGACCAATGACCAATCACCAATCACCAGTCACCAGTCTTCAGTTGGCAGTCAGCAATCATCAGTCTTTGTTCCGTATGTAGTTATGACCACTAATG
>JBFFLX010000189.1:0-6453 GCA_041554435.1 Bacteroidales bacterium | reverse complement strand
TTGTCATATTCTAAAATCAGAATATCACCTTGAAATCTCCAATTACCAATATCAGGAGTTCCAAATGAACAACTCCCACTTCCTTCATCGGAAGTCACATTACTAAATGTATTATCGGTTCTAAACGAATAATATGATTCTTTTTCACAATCACTTAGTGGGTCATTTGGACTACTCCATTGAACAGCATACCATTTTCCAATCAACAAATTTTTGTTATTTTTATCAATAACTTGACTTTCATCAGATTTTGAACAAGCACTTACTATAAGCACAAGCATCATTAATAATAGTTTTTTCATAATTTAATTAATTTTAATAAATGTGTTATTTACTAACTTGTACTTTTTAGTTGTAATTTCTTTTGAAAACTTGTTAGCAGTCCCAGAAAAGATGAAAAATGGTTGATTAAACTCCTCAAACAAGGTGTTTTCAGGTTGAAAATGAGCTTTGTAAATATATTTCTTCTCAATATTTTCAAACAAAACAGCAACTAAAAAATAAAAAGTACCACCATCAGAATTTCTAACAGAAAATTCAACTAAAGCATCTTCTAGGCCATCATTATTATAGTCAAAATAATATACACCATTAATTTGGTCTATTTTTTTGAAATAAAGTCCTCCCCACTCATCTTTTGTTTCTTGTCTAATGGAATCAGTATAAAATTGGTTAAAAACTGTGTAAAGTGGCTTGCTTGATGCTAGTTGTTGCAGTTTATCTTCTTCATTCTGGGCTGATGTTATCCCTACTGAAAAGAAAAAAATTAAAACGATGATAACATCAATTTTAATCCGTAGTGAAATCATAATTCAAGTTTTGCTAAGTTTGTTTGTACAAAAGTAATCACTTGTGTTAAAGCTACTTTGAACTTCAAAAGTTCCGATAAATCAGAGTAAGGTTCCAACATAATTTCGAATGGAGTTTCATAAAAAGCTGTGTACACTGTTCCGGGTGTATATATATCATTTCCATATATTTTAGATAATTCATCAGTAAAAAAATCAAAACGATGATTAATAAACGCAATTAAAACATCATCAGAATTTTTCACATTGTAAGTAGGTCCATATTCCTTAATTATATCCACATATTCTTCTTTAAACTCCAAAAAACTAAATGAACCTGGATATTTCAATTCATATGCTTGAAATACTATTACAGAATTAAACAATAGGGCTTCAAACTTTCCATTTCTAGGTAATTCTTTTTCAAATATCGAATTGAGTTCCTGAACACCAGCTAGGGCAACATATGTCGCATTTTGAACTTGTACAAGCTCATCAATTTTTGCATTATCTTCAAAAGTAATTTCTGTTTTTATTTGATTTTCAGTGTTCCCAACTTCCCGTTCTTTCTTTTTCTTTTTAAACCTGCTAAATAGACCCATTTTTTTTAATTTTTATATTGTTATAATCCTCCAAAAACTTCTTTCATCTTAATTTCTAAAAAATCACTGATTTCTGAATAAATTTTATCTTGTGGGTAAGTATGCGGATAAGTCCATTGGTGCTTTTGCGTACCATAAATACTAAAATTTCCAACCCAATCAATTTGAACCTTATTATATATTTCTGTAATAATGAAATTCATTTTTGTTGAGTTTCCATCCCAAAGTATAACTACTGTATCTCTCGTTACCTTAGTTACCTTGGTTTGTTCATGTTTTGTTAGCTCAGAAATTAATAATTCATATTTCTTTGCCATACCACCAAAACTATCTACTTGATATTTTAGAGTTTCATCTTTTTTGTTCATTGTTGCAACAACTATTAATACAACAATTACAATTATTATTATAAACCAAATCATATCATATATTATTTAAAAATTCAATAGGAAATTCTCTTTCTAATTCATAATATGCTTCTTGCTTGTCAGTAATTTGAGTAACAATATCTGTAACCCCTAATAATTCTGAAACAGAAAACATTTTACCCAGAATTTGTTGATATCCGTACATAAGGTTTATGTAACCTGAATTAATTGAGGGTATAATAATCTTAGATTCAATACCCCAATTATATTTTTCCATTCTATCATCAACTCCTTTAGTTCCCATAAAAGCTACAGAAAATAGAACTTCCCTGTCATCTTCTTTAATATCTGCTAAAGCTAATCTTAACTCCATATCTGTCAATATCACGTTCATTTGATTCATAATCATAGCCATTTTATTAAATTCTTTACCAGTTTTAAAAATATTGAACATAGCTTTTGCTTTAAAATTTAAGTCAATAGTTGACGTATATGTTTACCTCGTGAGCTAATTTAAGAAGTAACATTGACATAAATGTCAATACCTTTAAAAAATATAATTGAATATCAAAAAAAGTTTGGATTACAGCTTAAAAAGTTGAGAATTAGCAAAGGAATGTCTCAATTAGATTTAGCTTCTTATTGTAATTTAGAGAAAACTAGTATCTCAAGAATTGAAAACGGTAGGACCAACACTACATTAAAAACTATGGTGATTTTAAGTGAAGCATTAAACGTTGAGCTAAAAGAACTTTTTGATTTTTAAATAGCCATAGATTTATAGTAATAAAAGTTGGCAACTTGACCTTTCTTAAAATGAAAATTTTTTATTAAGAAATTATTTTATAAAAAACCACCCCCCATTTAGGAGGTGGTAAATTGCTTTGAAAATTAGAGCCTTAATGCCTTGGGAGGATTAGGTATCTAATGCCTTGGGAGGATTAAAATTCTAATTACATAACAATTAATAACATTAAATATAAAAAATAATCTACTGGATATTAATGATTTATATCATCAATAAGATATTTTATTATAGTTTACGTTTTTATAAGTTACCCTTCTCACCCCTTATTCTTTAATTTTTTGGATAATTTCATTATTTCAGAACTAATTTTTTTTGAACTATTTTGCCATAACTTCCCTCAGTTGTTGTTATACTACTACTATGCCCTAAAAGTTGGCTTACAATTTCCATTGGCACATCATTGTAAAGTAGTATAGTGCTTGCGAATGTTTTTCTCGCCATATGAGTCGTCAGCCTTTTATCAATACCCACTATGGAAGCTACCTCCTTCAAGTACGAATTATACCGCTGATTACTGCATACGTCAAACACAAACTGCGAATCATTCCTGAAATACTTATTAATTAAATTATTAGCAGTTGGAAGAATTGGAATAGCAATATCTTTTTGTGTTTTCTTTCGAACCATCTAAATACAACGTAGAATAAAAATTCTTTCAGAAAATATTCTTTGAATTGTATATAATTAATAATGATAATAGTCAATTTATTTTATAAGAGTGTTATAAAAAAGCGTATGCTCCAAGAAGATTAAAAAAAGTATTTTGATGGATATCATTTTAAATATAAAACATCTGTTTTAAATTTAATATTTAAAATACTTATCTCATGAAAAATCATCTTTATACTTTCCTAAAATCTATCTTTATATTAATAAGTTTATTGGCTGCCAGCTTATTTTTTGGTTGCCAGCAAGAGCAAGATCTTATAGATATTCAAGATAATCTGAACTCTGAGAATATCAATTTTATAGGTGAATTTTCACCTGATATTTCTTCAGCAAAAAGCGCTCTTACACAATCACAAACTTTTGAAGGTATATTGCCCAGCAATGCTTTCTATGAAATTGTACTACCAGAAACTTGGAATATCATTCCTGAAAGTGAACGTATATTGATGGTGTATGCTCATGGGTATGTAAACCCAGATAATCCCATTGCCTTACCCAACGATATGGTTTCCGATGGAACAGGAGGATTCATAGCAATTAAAGATTTTCTAATAACTTCTAATCTGGGCTATGCAACAACAAGTTACAGAGATAATGGACTCGTTGTGCTTGATGCCATAGAGGACATAAAGGAATTAAAAAATGCCATTGATTTGTTTTTTGAAAATCCAATTATTGCATCGCCAAATAAGGTTCTACTTGTTGGACCTTCCGAAGGCGGTTTAATTACAGTTCTTACTATAGAACAAAATCCAGGCTTGTTTGACGCAGCTATAGCTACCTGTTGTCCTATAGGTGACTTTTATAAACAATTGCAGTATTATGGGGATGCACATGTATTGTTCAAATATTTTTTTGGACCAAGTATTAAAGGCATAAACCTTGGGAGTCCAAAACGTATTTCAAAACATACTATGAATGCATGGAATTCCGGTGCTTTACAAACAGCAATTATTGAAACGTTGGAAGACGATTATATTAATAATAACGGTCATAAAATTATGCAATTTCTTAATAGCGCTAATATCCCTGTAGATAGATCAAATCCAGTTGCTGTAGTCACTTGTATTTTAGAAGTTTTAAGATTTCCTATTATGGCAACCAATGATGCCATTAATAGACTTGGTGGTAATCCTTACAATAATAAAAATCATGAAACAGTTTATACGGGTTCTGATAATGACAGAAAATTAAATTTAACTGTTGAACGAATTAAAACATCTGATTGGGAAATAGCCGCTCAAAATGTATCGGATTATTATGAAACAAGCGGTTTTTTAACAGCGCCGCTAGTTACTATGCATACCGAATTTGATCATGTATCATTGTTTGAGCATCAATTATTTTATAAAGAAAAAATTGATGCCAATAATATACCGCCTTTTTTACTAAATCAAATTAAATTGGAAGGCAGATATGGACATTGTAATTTCACAGTGGAAGATATTTCAGTAGCTATTAATGCATTGCTCAATTAGAAATAGCTAAATATAAAATGTTTTATAATAAGGTCAAGTACGAATCCTGTCTGCCGGCAGTCAGGTATCATATAGAAATAGAATGCTTCTGGGATATTTAACATAATGGCAAATTATAATTACAAATTGAGTTGGAATGTTACTTGCTGAGAAATGCATATTTAAAATTTTCTACACCCAAGGAGAGAATATCGCAAATAGGTTAAGTAAAAAATTGTTTTTCATAGTGTTTTGATGTTTATTTTTAAATGTTAAATATAGGCATATTTGCCCATTAGTTAATACTTGTACTCTACGCATTTTACATAGTGGAGTATTTAAAAGAATCGGACTTTTTAATTGCCTTTGGTAAGAACCTAAGAAAGTATCGTAACCTAAAAGGTTTTACACAAGAACAACTCGCCAACGATTAAATATTGAAATCTCACAAATAAGCAGAATTGAAAGGGGTATTATAAATACTTCCATTGGTAACATTAATGCTATTTCAAAAGTTTTAAAAATTGATATAAAAGATTTGTTTGATTTTGAAAATTAATAGCCACACTTCAATTTTAAGATGCTGTGAACTTGCGTTTTTTCAACGATAAATATTTTTTGGCATAATCTATCCACTTCAAATTAAAACGTCCCAAATTTATTAATTTAGAACGTTAATTTTTTATTCAGTTTATTCATCTCTTCACTCACTTTTTTCTGAACTATTTTACCATAGCTATCTTCCGTAATTGTAATACTACTGTGCCCAAGTAATTGTGATACTATTTCCATTGGAACATCATTATATAATAATACTGTAGATGCAAATGTTTTCCTTGCTGTATGCGTAGTCAATCTTTTTTCTATTTCAAGTATTGGTGCAATTTCCTTTAAATAAGAGTTATATCGTTGGTTGCTACAAATTTTAAACACAAACTCAGAATCTTCATCAGCATACTTATCAATCAGTTTTCGTGCCTTTGGAAGTAATGGGACAGAAATATTTTTTTGTGTTTTCTCTCTTACCATTTCAATCCAAAATTCACCATCAAATCCTTTAACAATATGTTTCTTTTGTAGTTTGCTAATTTCATTATATGCCAATCCTGTATAACAACTAAACACAAACCAATCTTTAACTTGTTGTAATCTTGGTTGGGTAAATTCATATGTCTCCAACTGCTTCAATTCACCTACCGATAAAAACACAATCTCCTTCTTAACACTTTTGGCTTTGTACATCATAAATGGGTCTCTCTCCAAATAGCCCTTTGATAAAGCAACTTTAATAGGTTTTCTAAACCTTTGAATAGATTTATTAATGGTAATTTGTTGCTGTTTCTTTTCAACTTTTAAGTAGTATTCAAAATCAATTAAAAACTGTAATGTCAATTTTTTCAATGGGAAATCATTGGTTTTATGCTTCCATTTAATAAAAGATTTTACATTGTTTTTAACATAGTAGAACTTATCCCAAGTTGCCTGTTTTATATCGATTCCTACAAGCTTTTTAAGCATGTTTAAGTGACTTTCAAATTGTTCGACCACATTGCGTTCTTTCATTGGTTTCTTGCCTTTATATAGCATGTAAATATCATCTACAGTAAAATTTCCTTCCTGAACCTGAAGCATTAAAAAAGCCTTATTAATTTTACTTTTAATAAGGCTTAGTTGCGTATTGATGTAGGTATTTTCATCATTGGGAGGTTTGGCTGTTTGGTGACCTCTATCCCAATATTCAGGGTTAATGAATAATCCTGT
>JBFFLX010000188.1:0-6459 GCA_041554435.1 Bacteroidales bacterium | reverse complement strand
TCCTTAGCTTCAGATGGAATCAATTTGGAATAAGTGGACCTTGATATAGACTGGATTCCACCCATAACAAATCCCAGAAATGCCGCCAAACTGTAAAATGAGATTTTATCTTGCATAAAATAGCCTGAAATACAAACAAATATCCAAATCAGCAGGGTTGTACTTATGGCGAATCCATTGCCTCTTAATTTAGATAACCAAGCAAAAAAGAAGGCCCCTCCAATGGCCAGTATTTGTAAAATAAGGACAATATAGATCATTTCATCCGCTCCCATGCCAATTTCCTTATCGGCAAATAAAGGTGCCAGTAACATAACTGTCTGCACACCCATGCTGAATAAAAAAAATGAATAGAGAAAGCGTTTCATCACCTTTTTATCTTTTACAACCTCCCATACCTTCTTTAGTTCCTTCGCTCCATTTCCCAAAATTTTAAGGGTTATTGATTTTCGGCTGTTACTGTCTTTTAAATAATAAAAAGCAATTTGGGCAAATCCCAACCACCAAACACCCACCAGAATAAACCCAAACCTGGTTGCCGAACTACCATTTTCAAATCCAAATACTTCATATTTTTGATACAAAACCAGATTGATGATCAATAAGATCACACTGCCGATATATCCCATAGCAAACCCCCTGGCGCTTACACTGTCCATCTTATCCTTGGAAGCTACTTCAGGTAAAAAACCATTATAAAACACCAAAGAACCCGCAAAACCGATACTGGCTGTAACAGAACATGCAATACCATATTCAACATTTTCTCCTGTAAAAAAATAAAGGCCAATACAAGCCATTGAACCCAGGTAGGTAAAGAACTGCATAAATTGTTTTTTCAGCCCGCCGTAATCGGCAATACCCGACAGAATAGGAGATAAAAACACAATCACCAAAAAGGAGAAAGATATGGCAAATGAATAAAGCACTGAATTTTTAACACTCATATTAAAAAACTCAACCATTTCACCCCCAAAAGCCTCCTGGGTAGTGCCTAAATAATAAATCGGAAATATGGCAGTGGTCACGATCAGATTATAAACGGAATTTGCCCAGTCAAATGAAGCCCATGCATTTATAAGTCTTGAATTGTTTTTTTCGAGCATAATATTTTATTTGAAATCATTTTTAACATGAAATGTTGTTCAATATACCTAAAACTTTTCTTCAAGAGTTTCCTCGATACTTTCAATATAACTTTTATCCCGTGTATTTTTCTGAACGGCGATGGCTGCAAATAAACTTAAGGTATATGACATCCCGTAAAATCCCTTTTCGCTCAATAACAAATCGGCATTCCAGAGCCCAATGATCAATAACAAAATAGCACTCAATACTGAAACCCAGCTGATCCCATAGTAGATATCGGTCACCTGTATACCCTCCAATCGATCCCTAACGCTTTTTTGAACTGAAACTGCCGAAAACAAACCGAATAATAAAATCGTAAAGTAATATCCTTGTTCGTTCAGCATCATGTCAGAATTCCATAAACCTGTACAATAACATATTACACCCGACAGTAAAGCTATCCAGGAAGCCCCTATAAAAGCCGGAGTTGGCTTCTGATCAAATTTCTTTTGTTCCTTTTTACTGCACTCTTTTGATTTTAATGACGCACTATTTTCCTCAGTACGATCACTTTTAATATTGTAATCCATAACCATCTATTTAACCGTTAATAATTTTTATTTAAGGATTCAAATTTGCGCGATATGAATTCGACATCAAAATCATAAATTTATATTTTCTTACGATATAATTTATATATATTTATACATTAATCTTTTATTTAAAGTATTTATTAACGATTTATACTTACGATATATATGCATAACATTTCATTGATCATTAGCTGTTTAAGCCAAGATGATAAAAAGAATTTTGTGTCGGGTCTCAGGCAAAAGAACAAGAGAAAGGATACAAAGAACATTGAGTTGTTCAAACTTTTGAACACGGATAAAACCGTAGAGAGTCCAGATCTTGTTCTTTATGGAAAAAGCGCCAAGGGAGCTTACCATGCACTTTGCAAGAGACTGCATGATTCACTTATCGATTTTATAGCATCAAAAAAAATTGAAGATGCATCTTCGAAAGAGATGAATGCCTTAAAATTGGTATTGGTAAGTCGTGCTTTTTTTCAACACCAGCAGGTGTCCATCGCTTTTAAAACATTGGCAAAAGCCCAGTTGATCGCTGAAAAATATTCATTATACGGCATGTTAAACGACATTTATCAGTTACAACTGATGCATGCTCATTTAGATAATTCAGTTGATTTTCAAGAAATACTAAAAAAGTTTCGGAGTAATAAGCACAACATAAACCAAGAAGAAAATTTAAATCTTTTTTATGCGGCCATTCAAGATGAGCTCACCCGAAATAATCCAGTCTTTTCAGATATTATTGAAAGAAATTTGAATTCATACCAGATCTCAATTACCAAAAACCTGAGTTATCAATCGCTATTTAAAATATTACAAATTAGCAACCAGGTAGCCAACGTGACCAGAAACTATCATGACATTCTGGATTTTATAGAGACGGCCAGGAAAAAAGTAGCAGTTTCCAAAAGAGTTCATCATGAAGATCTGTACTACCACATTCAAATTTTATATTATCTATCAAATACCTATTTCAGAATTAAAAAATTCGAGAAATCGGCTATTTCCCTTCGGGCCATGCATGAATATATGCAACTGCAAAACCATAAGTATTTTCGCATCTTTCATTGTCAATACCTTTTAATTGACAGTTTACTGAACATTTATACCGGTCATCTGGAAGTAGCCATTCAAAACCTTCAAAATTTAGATTTTGATTCATTTAAAAATGAGGAAGAACATATCCATGACTTAAAATTAACCCTTATTGTTGCTTTATTTTTAAATAAACAATTCAATGAAGCCCTCAAAATATACCGGGATTTCTATCATAGTGATGCCTGGTATTCAAAAAGAATTGGCTTTATATGGGTCATCAAAAAAAACCTCCTTGAAATCCTGCTGCTTATAGAATTGGACTACCTTGATTTGGTAGAGTCAAGATTAAAAAGTTTTAGAAAAAAACACAGCACCCACTTAATAGAGCATAATGAAAAAAGAATTTTGGATTTCGTCAAGTTGATTGGCACATATTATAACAATAAAGAGGCCATCAAATCAGAAGCCTTTGCCAAAGAACTTGATCATATATTGAACGTCGAGCATAAAGAAGAGGATATTTTCGCGATAAGCTTTTATGCCTGGCTGGCATCAAAAATGAAGTCTGAAAACACTTACCTCACCTGTCTTGATTATATTAACGGAATTCAAGGTAATGGCAAGAATGGCCTTGAGGTTTAAGATTTCATTTCCAGCCAAAAAACCTCTATGCTAATTAAAATGAATTAATGTCGTTGTTTTGTTAAACTTCAGGACAAGTGTTTTTTTAAGTAAATCTTAAGAAAATACTAATAATACATTAAATTTAATGGATGATTTTTGTAAGATGCGAATATTAATAGTAGAAGACGAATCTGGGATATTTAACTTTCTTAAACAAGGTTTAGAAGAAGAGTCCTATGCCGTGGATATTGCTGAAGAAGGAAGAAAAGGACTGGAATTAGCACTTTCAGGAAAATATGACTTGTTGCTGTTGGATTGGATGATTCCTGGGTTAAGTGGAATTGGAATATGCCGTCAGTTTAGAAAACAATTTAAAGAAACACCTATTATATTCCTAACCGCAAAAGACACATTAGATGAAACTGTTTTCGGGCTTCAGGCAGGTGCCAATGATTATATTAAAAAACCCTTCCATTTTGAGGAATTACTTGAACGCATAAAAGTTCAGTTAAGGCCAAAATCCGGCGAACATTCCATTTTTAAAATTGGAGATATTACGCTAAATACAGTAACACATCAAGTAATTAAAGGAGATGAAGAAATAAGTTTGACGCAAAAAGAATTTGCTTTGCTAGAATACTTATTGCGCAATAAAGGCATGGTTTGCAGAAGGACGAGAATTATTGAAAGCGTCTGGGACATTCATTTTGATTATAATACAGGGGTAATTGATGTGTTCATTAATGCACTCCGTAAGAAATTGAAATTAGGAAAAGACGAAAACTATATCCAGACGGTAAGGGGGGTCGGTTACATTGCCAGGGAAATATGAATTTAAGTTTTAAAAACAGAATAGCGCTGCATTATATGACGGCCACTGCCATAATAATGGCTGTGGCTTTTATTGTGGTGTATTTCGTCGTGAATGGTGTTGTTTATCAAAATTTGGATAGTGATCTTTCCATTGAAGCAGAAAAACATACCGAAGAAATAAAAATCGTAGGAGATAGTATAAAAATAAAGAACAAAATAGAATGGGAAGAAAGAGAGCATAGAGAAGTTCAGGTAAATCCTGTTTTTATTCAAATATTGGATAAAAATGGCAATTTTATGGACAAATCCCCAAATCTGAAAGAAAATCAACTTGCCTACAATACGAGTGCAAATTTTGGTGGAAGCTTTAATGAAATGCTTAATAAAAAACCTATCAGACAAATTCAATTACCTATAGAACAAGATGGTAAAATAAAAGGTTTTATTGTGGCTGCTATGTCCTTGGAATCATCTCAAATGGTACTCCTTAATTTAAGGAACATTTTACTCTTTGCATATTTACTGCTTTTGGCTAGTCTTTATTTTATATCTAAATTCATTGCAGGAAGAAGCATCATACCGGTAAAAACCGTAACAGAAACCACTAATAGAATTACCAGGAACAACTTAAATGAACGAGTTAGCCTTCCCCAGAACAAAGACGAATTATTTGATCTCTCTTCGGGAATTAATGCCTTGTTACAGCGTATTGAGAATGCCATGGATAGAGAACGGCAATTTACCTCTGACGCTTCTCATGAATTACGCACTCCTTTAGCAACCTTAAGAGGCACATTAGAAGTCCTGATACGCAAGCCCAGGGAGCGAGCTGAATATGAAGATAAAATTAAATTCAGCCTTACAGAGATTGACCGCATGACCGCCACTATTGAGCAACTTCTGTTATTAGCCAGAATCGATTCCAACTCAAAATCACCAAACGACTTTTCAGTTTCTTTGCCGTCATTAATAGATGAAACACTTTCAAGATATAAAAAGCTGATTTCAGATAAAAATATCTCTATAAAATTCAAAAATGAAGTTTCTAAGGACACTATGGTTTCACAATACTATACAAGCTTGATCTCAGATAATATAATTGGTAATGCCATTAAATACTCTAAAGAAGCAACTACGGTCAATATTACAATTTCACAATTAAATTCTAAGATTATCTGCAAGGTTCAAGATGAAGGCATCGGTATAAAAAAAGAAGATTTGAACAATATATTCAATCATTTCTACAGATCAGATGCTCTGATTCATAACAATGTTTCAGGCAATGGTTTAGGGCTTTCTATAGCAAAAAAAGCAGCTGATGCAATTAATGCAACAATAGAAGTTGACAGCGACTTTGGTAAGGGCACTACTTTCGCCATTCAATTTTAATCTGATCTCTTGGTTGGTTTTATAAACCGTCATTGACTATTAATTTACAAAGAAGTTTGCAAAAACCCTTGATTCATTTCAGGGCCTTTGCTTTTTTGACTGCACATTCTTAAGCTAATCTTAAGAAAGGGCTTAGAATCCTCTTAGATACCTCTTTTATATTTGTTGTGCTATTTACAAAATAACAACCAAAAAATGTTAGAACGTATTATTCAGTACAGTATTCATCATAAACTTATTGTACTGCTATTTACTGCCGGTATTGTCGGTTTCGGACTGTATTCCCTTTACAATATTCCTATAGGGGCTGTTCCTGATATAACGAATAATCAAGTGCAGGTCATTACGACTTCAAGGAACCTGGCGACTGAAGATGTTGAAAAATTCTTGACTTATCCTGTGGAATTGGAAATGGCAAATTTGCCCGGGGTCAAAGAGATCCGTTCTATTTCTAAGTTTGGATTGTCAGTGGTTACTGTTGTATTTGATGATGATCTGGGTACTTACTTACCTCGCCAGTTAATCGCTGAGAAAATAAAAAGCGCCGAACAAAAAATACCAGCTGGTTTTGGCCAGCCTTTTATGGGCCCGGTTTCAACGGGATTGGGAGAAATTTACCAATATGTAATTGATGTTGATCCAAAATATAAAGACCAATATTCATTATCAGATGTGCGTACCATTCAAGACTGGTTGGTAAAACGGCAACTTTCGGGAATCCCCGGAGTTGTTGAAGTAAATACTTGGGGAGGCTACTTAAAAACCTATGAAGTAGCCGTTAATCCAGAACGTTTGCGTGCAATGGAAGTTTCTATTTTCGATGTTTTTACTTCACTTGAAAAAAACAACAGCGTTGCAGGAGGAGGATATATCGAGAAAATTAATGAAAGCTATTTTATAAGAGGCGAAGGGCTGGTTTCTTCAGTTAAAG
>JBFFLX010000187.1:0-6463 GCA_041554435.1 Bacteroidales bacterium | reverse complement strand
TATTTAAAACCCAACGACAGGGCTTTGAGTTTCCTTCCTTTATCGCATGTTTTAGAGAGGGTTGGAAGTTATTTATGGCAGTCGCTGGGACTTAAAATTTATTATGCTGAAAGTATAGAAACCATTGGCGATAATATGAGGGAAATTAAGGTAAATGTATTTATTACCGTTCCCAGAGTATTTGAAAAGGTTTATGATAAGATAATTAATAAAGGACGAGAACTGAGCTCGGTTAAAAAGGCTCTTTTCTTCTGGGCTGTGAAGGTAGGCGATAAGTATGATCCAAATCCTGACAACAGAAGCGCCTTATATAATTTTAAGTTGAAAATTGCTAATAAACTGATATTCAGTAAATGGCGTGAAGCATTGGGAGGAGAGTTAAAGGGAGTTATTTCGGGTGGAGCAGCACTTCAGGCACGTTTAGCAAGAATATTCTGGGCAGCAGGAATTATAGTTCAGGAAGGTTATGGTTTAACAGAAACCTCACCCTTAATTTCGGCTACCTTACCATATTATCCGGGTGTAAAGTTTGGAAGTGTAGGCCTGGTACCTGAAGAACTGGAAGTTAAAATTGCCGAAGACGGAGAAATTCTGGAAAGAGGTGCTAACCTTATGAAAGGTTATTATAAAGATCCTGAAAAAACTGCCGAAGCAATTGACGAAGATGGCTGGTTTCATACAGGAGATATAGGTACACTTGACGAAAACCGTATGCTTACTATTACCGATCGAAAAAAGGAAATATTTAAACTTTCGGGTGGAAAATATGTAGCTCCGCAATCGGTGGAGAATAAATTTAAGGAATCACAATTTATTGAACAGATAATGGTTGTGGGTGCTAATGAAAAATTTACTGCAGCATTAATTATTCCCGACTTTGTATTTCTGCACAACTGGTGTGCTTTACATAATGTTAAGTTTAGAGAAAATGATGATTTGATTAAAAAACAAGTTGTAATCGACCGCTATCAGAGGGAAATAGACAAATACAATGAAGAACTTGGTCAGGTTGAAAAAGTAAAAGTTTTCCGCCTTGTGGCGGATGAATGGAGCCCTGAAAACGGACTTCTGTCTCCAACACAAAAACTTAAGCGTAAAAAAGTAAGAGAAAAATATATCCCTCTTTTGGATGAGATTTACGAAAAAAATAAAAACTAAGTAGACTTAGTTTCTTTGGTTCCAAGTCCAAGCCATAACATACCTATGGTTGCCGATATTAATGATGCCGCCATAATACCTACTTTGGCTATTTCTTTGTGAGATGGATCTTTAAAAGCGAGTTCTGAGATAAATATCGACATGGTAAATCCAATACCTGCCAGAAATGAAACTCCATATATTTGTTTCCATGTAACACCTTCGGGCAATTCTGAAATTTTAAGCCAAACCATAAGGCGGGCGAAAAAGGAAATTCCCAAAAATTTACCTAGCACCAGTCCACCAATAATTCCCAGAGAAATGGGGTGGAGTAACATATCGCCTATGCTTCCTGTAATATGAACTCCTGCATTACTCAGAGCAAAAACAGGCAAAATAAAGTAGGTAGTAAAGGGATGCAGAGCATGTTCAAGTTTTTGCAGAGGAGTATGAGCTTTGTCGTTGAGATCCTCTATATCAGTAATTAAATGCGCCTGTTTTTGTGTTAGCAAAGCAGAGTTGTTAGGCTCTACTTTTTTGAATTCCATCAAACAGGCAGTCATTCTCTTAATATATTCAAACTCATTAATTTTAGTACGTGCAGGAATGGTAAAAGCAATTAGCACGCCTGCTATGGTAGCATGAACTCCTGAGAAAAAGAAAGCCATCCAAACACCTACAAATCCAACGATAGCATAAAATACTGTCCTTCTTATTCCTGATAAGTTGGCAATAACCAGTATAAAAAGGAAAAATCCACCAATCATAAGATCGGTATAATTTATTGCATCGGTATAGAAAAAAGCTATTACTAAAACGGCTCCCAGATCATCTGCTATTGCCAGGGCAGTAAGGAAAATTTTAAGGTTTATATTCACTTTTTTTCCGAGCATAGCCAGAAGGCCCAGGGCAAATGCTATATCTGTGGCCATGGGAACTCCCCATCCGTCGAGTATTTCAGGATTGTTATATGCTATTAATGTGTAAATAACTGCCGGAATTAGCATACCGCCCAAAGCGGCGGATATGGGCATAGAAGCCTTTTTTAATGTAGACAACTCGCCATTCATTATTTCTCTTTTTATTTCCAGGCCAATCATAAAGAAAAACATAGCCATCAAACCATCATTTATCCAATAATGGAGGGAGGTAATCATATTGAAATCGCCAAATGCAAATCCTACTTTAAAATCGTACCATAGATATTGATAGAAATCGTAAAATGATGAATTTGCCCAGACAATGGCAACAATTGTAGCTGCTATAAGAATGAGGCCACCATAGGCTTCTTCGTTTATATAACGCGTTATCAAAAATGAATTAAGAGGTTTATTTTTCATCTTAGTAATTTTTTAGTCTTGCTAAAATAGTTAAATATGATAAATTGAGGGTGAATTGTGAATAGTGAATTGTGAATTGTGAATCGTTAGTCGTTATTCGTTATTCGTTAGTCGTTAGTCGTTAGAGTTGACATTAGTGATGGTATAACATATTATAAATGAAACGACTCCTCATCATAATCGAAATCCACAAAAAAATCAACACCTTCTTTTAATTGTTGTACCACTTCCTGCTCTTTTTGAATAACTTTCAAACGGAAATCATCAACATCTTCGTTTTCCACATAATGATTTTTGCTCTTGGCCTCTTCATAACTCAGTTCAATGAAAACTTTAAATTTGGATTCTTTGCATTTAATTGAGTATAAGCCTTTTATAATAAGGATATCAACACCCTTAAAGTCTGTTATAAGTTCGTCAACATAGTCTGTAAATAAGTCTACATAGGGAACTTTTGCAATGCGATTGTTTTTAAAATCATCGATGGTTTTATAAATTTTTTCCCAGTCGTATTCTTCTGTACCAACGGCATCAATACCGTTTTTTTTACGCCATTCTTTTCTTTGGAGAGGGGGAATTTTATAATAATTATCGAGTTCCATAATTTTTATACGCAAGCCCTGATCTTTAAAAAGACGCCCCAAAAGATAACATACGGTAGATTTTCCTGTACCCACTTCTCCGGTAACGGTTAAAATATACTTTGGAGTAATCTTATCTTTAATCTGGTCGTAAATTAAATTTGCTGTAGCCTTATGTTTGCTGCTTATGGTTATTATCTGATTTTGCATGATTTTCTATATTTATTCTCAATTATAAGTATTAATTTGCATTATAATAATTTGCAAGGATACATTTTTTGGGATTTGGAATATTTAAAAAATGCTTAAAAAATGGAATAATGTTGAGGTTGTATGTCGGAGAGATGGGATTCGAACCCACGACCCCTACGTCCCGAACGTAGTGCGCTGCCTGACTGCGCCACTCTCCGAAATTTTGACCTTATTGTTATAAAATTACGAAAAGGTTTGCAAAGGTAAAAAGATTAAAAATCAATAAATACCTATTTATCCCGATTTTCTATTGAGAGACTAAATTTTTCAGGATGCCTGGCATTTTTATCTTTATAAAACTCTTTAATTTTCTCCATATCAGCATCAATATCACCGGTGGTTTTAAAAGGTTTTCCCATGCCTACAATACGATGTTTGTAATCAATAAATGAAAGTAATATTGGCACATTTGCTTTCTCTGCAATATAATAAAAGCCTTTTCTCCAGTCTTTTACGAGTTTTCTGGTGCCTTCTGGTGTTACGGCTATATAAATTTTATCGTATTCATCAAACAGCCCTGCAACCAAATCTACAGTATTTCTGCCTTTTTTCCTGTCGACAGGAACTCCGCCAAGTTTATTAAATATTGGTCCCAGCGGCCAGAAGTAGAGTTCTTTTTTTATTAAAAACCTTACGGGAACTTTAGTGATAAAAGCATATAATTGCCCCAAAACATAATCCCAATTACTAGTGTGTGGAGCAACTAATAATACGGCTTTGTCGATGCCTTCAGGGGCATTGTCGGCCACTTTCCATCGTGTTAACCAAAAAATAAATCTTGAAAAATTTCTCAAATTATATTTTAATAAAAATTAGATGTGTTCTTATATTCCGAATAATACACTTTATTGTCGCGAAAGAGTGCAAAACTAAGTGAAAAATAGAAAACATTGGCCTCATAACCTTTATAAGGCATTACTGTTGCGCCATTAATTGTTTCAGAGAATCCTTCATTAAAGAAACCCGTTAAATAGTATTTAAACTTTAAACTCATCCCATAAGGAAATTGTATACCAGCAAATACAGTATGATACAAATTTGGAGTTCTGGCCGAAAACCATTCGCTAACCTTGCTTCCCTGTTTGCTGCCATTAATAAAAGTCTTCTCTTTATAATGAAAAGGAAATTCTATTTCATAGCCACCATAAAAAAACAGTTTGTTAAGATTTCCGACTTTAAATCCGATTGGAATTCCTAAATTATAATTTCTGTACTTCTTCTTTATTCCGGAATTAAGTGCGTCGGTATTTCCATTGATAAATCCAATATTTCTGATGCTACCTCCTGCAATTAAACCAAAATGTTTATTAAAATCAAAATTTCCATAAACCTGAAGGTTGAAAACCGGGGAAAACCTAACAATATTATTTGGATTTATATTATTGTTTTCGATGGTAGCAAATGAAAATATCATTTCTCCACCTGATGTTGCATATGATCTCATCTGTGCCTCCATGGCCATTGAAGAAAACATTATCAGGAGCAATAAACTTGCAGTACGAAAATTCAATGAACTATTTTTCATGGCATCTTTTGTTAGTGAATATTTGAAACCGAAAATATTGAAAAAATAATTTTTAACTACTTATGCTTTATCCAAGTGTACATCCATTTGTGGGAATGGGATACTAATATTATGTTTTCCTGCAACTTTATAGAACTTTTCGTTCATATCGAAGAAAACACCCCAATAATCGGCGCCTTTAACCCAGGCTCTTACAGTTATGTTTACTGAACTGTCTGCAAGTTCTCCCAAAGCAATAAATGGCTCAGGATCAGCAAGTATCCTGTCATCCTCCTTAATAAGATTCATTATCATTTCTTTTGCCACATCATAACTATTACCATAAGCAATTCCAAACGTCCAGTTCACGCGACGGGTTTCCATTTTGCTGAAATTGGTTAAAGAAGAGTTCGCCAAACCTCCATTTGGTATTATTATTACCTTATTGTCGGGAGTAGTAAGTTTGGTAACGAATATTTCAATTGCAGCTACTGTACCCATATATCCTTGTGCTTCAATAAAATCACCAACTTTATACGGTTTGAATAAAAGTACTATTACTCCACCGGCAAAGTTTTGTAAAGTTCCCTGTAATGCCAAGCCAATGGCAAGACCAGCGGCTCCCAATATGGCAATAAAGGATGTCATTTCAACTCCCATTGTCGTTAAAACAACAATAAACAAAACCAGTTTGAGAGTAATACTAACCAAACTTTTAAGGAAACCTCTTAGGGAAGGATCAGTATTTGTTTTATCCATTAACTTATTGATACGCTTTACAAGCATATTAATTACCCAAATACCAACAATTAGAATAAAGAGGGCTGCCAGAAGTTTTAATCCGTATGTAACAGCCATTTCTGACAGATAGTTTAATAGTTCGTTAATTTTATCAACACTTGCATACTCTTCCATTGCAATAAGATTAATTATAAATGATTATTATTCATCAGAATACGTTTCAAATGCAAATTTAAACAAATATGTAACTATTTATAATAATTTTAATTAAGAAAGCAACAAATTAGTTTCCCAGGCATATTCCCAGTCCCAGAGCGGTTTTCACCAATTGGTTTTTTTCATCTACCAGATTTGGTTTAGCAATTGCATCTTTGAGAGAAACTGCTACAAAATCGGGATGTTGGTAAGAAACCATTTTACCATAATCACCTTCCAGAGCCATTTCAAAGGCTTTAACTCCAAACTGGGCCGATAATACTCTGTCGTATGCAATAGGGACTCCACCTCTTTGCAAGTGGCCTAAAACGGTTTCTCTCATATCTCGTTTAAATCCTGCGGCCTTAAGTTCATTAATTAATCTGCTGGCGGCACCACCAAGTTTTATATTATGATAGCCTACTTCTTCAGTTTTGATAGTGGCAGCAGATCCGCCTAAGGGTTTTGCCCCTTCTGAAATTACTACAACGGCAAATCCTCTATCATGATGAAATCTCTTTTCCAGTGCTGCTTTTACCTTTTGAATATCATAAGGGTTTTCGGGTATTAACGCAACTTCTGCGCCTCCGGCTACAGCCGCATTTAAAGCAATCCACCCGGCATCGCGGCCCATAACTTCCATTACAAAAACCCTGTTATGGCTGGCTGCAGTGGTAACCAGTTTATCAACCGATTCGGTAGCTATCTGAACG
>JBFFLX010000186.1:0-6479 GCA_041554435.1 Bacteroidales bacterium | reverse complement strand
TTTAAAGAGAGAACAATGAACGGTATATTGTCTAAGACGAACACTAAACGGATGTATATTCATAAAATATAAAATGAAAATATTTCAGGTAAAGTACTTATTTATTACCAGTTCAATAAGTTGTTCAGCCCAATTTTTGCTAAAAGCACTCATGTGTGAGAGACCTTCTAATACATTTAGTAATGTTCCTTTATCAACATCTCCACGTAGTAGGCTTGAAATAGTTTTGTCCAACATTGGATTTTCTGTAATTTCGTTTGTATAGAAATTCACACCTTCAATTGTTGTTTTGTAGCCTCTTTTGTTGATATATTGGATATCAATTCTTTTGTTTTCTAAACCTTCCCAGACTTCAATTAATGTTGCTTTTGTTAGGTTGCGTGGTAGCATTAGACCATCATCAAATTCATTTACTGCTGAATGGAGCTCAAACGGTTTGCCATCGATAAGGCCAATAATAAATATATAATGTTTATTGTTTTGGTTAAACCGAATTAGATCACATTCGATTTTTTCTGGACGAACTTTTTCTGAATTTAAATTATTTGTTCTTAGCTCTAATAACTCAAATATCTTTCCAGTTAGGTCATCTGTTTCTATAAAGGAATCTACTGTATGATTGTTTCGCAGGATATCTTTGAAATCGCATAAATTTTTGTGATTCTCTACATCGAAATCCGATACTTTTATTTGTCCACCTTTTTCGTCGATAAGGTATACAAGAATATCTTTCCTTAATTCATAAGCTTTTTCATATTCCAACCAGGTATAGGATTTTTGAGATGGTTTATGAATGCTGCCGAAACGCATACCAACTATTAGAATAAAGATATCGCATTTTTCTACTTCCTGTAAGCATGTTGTAAGTGAATTTTCTTTTCTAGCTCCGAACTTTTCCATGCCAAGTGTTATTAATCCGAATTTCTCTACAGTAAGCCAAATTTGCTTTCTATGTATGCTTAAGTCCGAGTATGTTGAGGAGATAAATACCGCAGGTTTTTTCATGTCTGGTTAAAGAATTTATAAAAGAATTTTTCTAAGGATATCTTAAAATTAATCCAAACTCATTTGTCAATCACAAATAAATGAATGACTTAATTGGGTTGCAAAGTATGGAAGGGTAAAACGAATTATTTTCTACACAAAACTTGATAAAAGAATGGTGGTAATTAACACCTTTCTTTAAGTCTCACCGGATAATAAATATATCAAATACCATTTTAGATTTAAAATCAGAAGGTTAAAGGAAGCTATTTCTTCATCAGTTTATTAATTTCTATGTTATAAATCGAAGCAAATAAATACTGAACTGAAGAAATAACAAGATGAGCTTTTTATACCCATTTCCTTTCAGTTCTCTTTTAAAAACTTTTTAAGCCTGGAAAGAAATTCTGGTTGTAATAATGTTTCTCCATGTTTTGCGCCATCTACAACCAATACTTTTGCATTAACCAGCATGTCTTTCAATTTTTGGTCCTTGCCAACCCGATGTGTCCATTCTTCGCTGCCATTAACCAATAAGAAGGGAGTCTCGAGTGATTTAAATTTTTCTTCCGATTCCACAATCAATTCCGAAAAGCTTAACCGCAAATATGCCAGAGCAGTTGGATCAAGTCCCTTTTCAATAGTTGATGGAAAGGGATTATTTCTAAAATTATCGGATGATTTCTCGATTTTTTCCTGATCCTTTTCCGTCCATTCCCATGTGGGAATTCCTCCCACCAGTGTTGCAGTTAGAAACCTTTCAGGATAACGCGAAAGTAATGTAGTTGCCAACCTTACACCAAAGGATGAGCCAACCACATGAGCTTGATTTATTTGTAAGAGGTCCATCAGGCGAATCACATCAAGTGCAGTTTCCAAGCCATAAGCATTTTTATCTCTGGGTTTGTCACTTTCCCCATGTGCCCTTGCATCCAGAGCCACAACATGATAATCTTCTGCCAATCCAGGCATTACTCCATTTTCCACCCAACTTTGTGCATCCATTGTAAATCCATGTAAAAGTATAACAGCCTCACCCGATCCTTGTTCCAAATAGTGAAGCCTGAATCCATTAGAATTAAAGTATGCACTTTTGGTAGGTTCAATGCTATTAGCATTCGTTAATCCTGCAAGCAAAAAAAATACTGCTGTAAAAATAATCCGTTCTAATTTCATTTTTATTTCTCCTTTATTTAGTAACGCTTAGCAAATTTAACATTGAAAAGAGTAGAATGTTCTATGATTTAATGTGACGTACAGTTCAATTAAGGAAAGAATTTTCAATATCTAGGTTGCAACTTCCAACTGTCAGGGGAGCACCTTAAAAAAGGTCGTCAAAATTGACGACCTTTTTTTGTTTGTAGATGTTTCAAATCATTGCAGGATAGAAAGTTGCATATTCCCACTTTTCAATTCTTTAGGTTGCAACATTTTTCATTATTAATTGACATTCAGTGGATTGACTAATTAGGCATGGTAATGACATAAATTACAGCGTGTTAGGACGGATGTAGTCTTGTTGGGGTAAAAAAAACTTTTCATGGATGTTGTATCTTTTAGCCCAGTTCTTATCAACATGATAATACCATAGAGACCCTTTCCTACAGATTTGCTTAAAACTTAAACGAACATGCAAGGCCCGAATATCTTCCGGCAAAAGGAACAATTGATAAATCGGGATTCAATTTATTCGTTATTTTATGCAGGTGAGGCACTGAAATACCAATGGCAGCTCCAACAAGTCCTCCCAGTATTAAATCGGTAGGGAAATGCATAAAACCACGATAACGACAATATCCGACAACAACCGGAGGGATAGTGGCAGCTCCGTAAATAAACCATTTTTTGCCACCCAGTTCGGGGTGATAATCAGTATATACCTTGGCTATAAAAAACGAAGCTCCGGCTACCATCGAAGTATGACCGCTAAAGAATGAATCGGTTGTTTCAGGGCCCAGTTTATAATCCAACGATTCATCTTCGATATAAACAAGCGGTCGTACCCTCTTGGTAAATATCGGTCCGCACCATAGGTAAATGTTTAAATTAACCGACTGTATCTCAAAATATAGTATTGTAATGTCGAGCCAGCTATCGCGAATTTCTTTATCAAAAAATAAAAGTGCAGGCGCAACATACGAGGTCCATAATACAATATCGGAAAAGTCGTATATTCCCGATGGAGCAGGGTACGATTGCGAAAATACTTTCCGGTCGAACGACCAAACATCGTTTTGGTTTAATGCATTTGCTTCGTTGATACTTAGATTTGGCTTTTGTCCCAATAAATAAAATCCATAAACATTAAAGACAAACATACCAGCTGTAAACGGAGCTTCCCATTTGTAATTTAGCTTGTAAACTTGATTTTTTTTTATGTTGGCATTTTGAGCGTAGGTTTGAACACTTATAAGATATAACGCTAAAAAAGTAAGAAGTGTTGTATTTCGCATCTTTGGTTTATTATGTTTATATAGGTTTGAAAGCGATTGTTGAACAAAATTTTGCCTGACCATTGTTTTTCAATATTATGAGAATTGTAAATTTTATACGTAATTTTAAGTGCATGGTTATTAGCTAAAAAAAATATGCTTTATGCATTCGAAAAACCGTACTCGTATTAAAACTTTATATTATTCGTTACTGGGTTTGATTTTGGGGGGAATTTATGCAGTAATAGAGTATTATTCGAAGGTTGGTAGCGAAAACCAGGAACTATTTATCCCTCTTTTTCTACGGACACTTACCGCAGGATTTTTATTTTTTATAAGTATTACCTATGCGGGATTCTTTCTAAACCGGAAACTCAAAAAGAAAAAGTTTATTCCATCGCTGATAATACGCTCTGTTGTTTATTCTATTATAATATCGTTGATTTTACTGCTCATAAATATGGTTTGGTTTCTGTTAAACAATCAATATTTGTTTTGGTCACAGTTGAGCAACTATTTCACCAACCAAATGTTTTTGATAAACATTGTAACCGTTTTCCCGGGAATGGTAATTATAATAGCACTTTATCAGATTTCGAGCCTGCACCGCAAAGGCGATTTACTAAATTTTGTTTTAGGTCGTTTTAACAATCCATTGGAAGTAGAACGGGTGTTTTGTTTTGCTGACTTAAAAAGTTCGACCTCCATTGCCGAAATATTAGGACATCTGAAATATGCTGAATTTTTAAAGACTTACTTTTCCGATATTGCTGAAGCTGTGAGTAATACCGACGCGCAAATTTACCAATATGTTGGCGACGAAATTGTTTTAACCTGGTCGTACAACAAAGCCATAAAAAATAATAATTGCATTAATTGTGTTTTTGAAATGAAAGAGATTATTCAGAAAAAGAAACAACAATACATGCACGACTATGGTTTTGTGCCTTACTTTAGGGCAGCACTTCATGGCGGTAAAGTGGTTGTGTCATGGGTGGGGCGCGAACGAAAAGAGATTGTGTATATTGGTGATGTATTAAACACAACGTCACGTATTCAGTCCGAGTGTAAAAGGCTGAGCAAAGAGGTTCTTATTTCGGGCAACCTATTGGAACAACTTACAAAATTGAAAGGTGTAGAGGCACGATTTATCGAAGAAACCATTCCTCGAGGGAAGGTTGCGAAAGTAAAAGTTTATAGTCTGGATTTGAAAGATTAAATTCGGATTGTAATAACTAGATATCAAGCAAAAACCTGTACGAATGGTTAAGAGTCATGCTTCAATATTGTATTAAAGATTTTCGAACCATACTTTCAAAATTCAGGTTGCAACTTCCTGCCATCAGGGGAGCCAGACAAAAAAAGAGGTCATAAGCGACCTCTTTTTGTTGTGTCTGAAACTTCCAAAACTATTGAAATTATTGACTTTGGTGAGTAATGTAACTTTGTTCTTTTAGGTTGCAACTTTCCGTTTCTCCAAAAATATGTTTGAGACAGTAATGGTAAAACATTCCCTAAAAGCACAGAACAAGGATTTTTTTACGTTAGTGTCTTAAACCAACGTGTCCAAATGTAGCTGCAGATTTACACCTCTTCTGGGAGTAGAAATGGCTATGGCTGGAAAACTTATTCCGATTTTGCCATTTCTTCCTTCTGTTTTCGATAAGCAAGAATATAGGCTACAATTTCTTTTACGTTTCTTAATTTTAATTCAAAAATATCAGGACGAACAATTTCGGATTTTCCTTCTTTAATAACACTAATCTGAGGATCTGTAAAACAATAGGTGTTGAATGTATTGATCATCACCTCCTCCATTTTTATCAATCTGTCATAACTGAGAACAGCTTTCAGCACCATCTGTTTATTGGTCTCATTTTCAGGATAGAGGTTGATGTAGAACCATAACGTTTTTTTTAAATCCATGGCCGACATAAAATTTACTGCCTGCTGCCACGTATATGTTTCCGGATATACCTTGTTTCTGTATTCAGGATCGTTTATGAGTCTTAAAAGTTCCTCACTGGCAACAACCGAATCTCCGTCCATCTGCAATCCTTTAACCATCAAATCATTCAGGGATACGATGGTTTCTTTCAAAAATGCCTTTTGATCTGGGCTTATGCTAACCTGTCCCTGGCCGAAACCTAAGAACGGCAGACAGAAGAAAAGGCAAATACTATTAATTGTTTTCATATTTGTTAGTAAGTGAAAAATCACGATTTATCCTTTAATAAGAAATGGATAAATCATGATAATACAAGTTTATTTTGAGTTTTGCGCCTGCGGTATTAAAGTTGAAAGTGCATCAATTTTTGCTTCAACAGATTCAAGGCGAGCTTCTGATTCTCTGAATTTTTGCTCATATCGTTTCAGGATATTCAAATAATCGCCATTGTGCACACCAACTACGGTATTTACCATTTTTGGCCCATCATCAGTATTGGCATCCCATGACCTCCCGACAGCAAATTTAAAATCTTCAATGGTCATGTTCTTTGGATGGATGGCAATTCCGTACCCTGGTATTTCAGTCATGGCAACGATATAATCACCAGTGGCAACCGGCCCCATGATTTTTACAGGAATTTGCCCCATAAAAGCTACATTGTTTCCCAAATGACTTTTCCCTTCTTCAGGAATATTACCCAATACAATGGGCTTCTCAGAAACAGCCATTATTTGTTCTGCATCCGTTAGATCCTTAGTTATTTTACCACCTTTTACACCAACAATGTCACCTGCATTGATATATTCAGAATGATCCGATCTTTCTAACCATTCTGCATAATCTCCATGTCCTGAGCTATATGAAACACCAATACCTACATAAGCCTTTGCAACTTCTTTCGATTGTTTTTCAATCTCAGCGTAAATCCCGGCTTTATCCAGTACCCTGAATGTAGCATATAAATTATACAAGAAAACCGGATCCAAATAGCCCTTGGCCCAATCCTCAATAGATTGGGCGGTTATAGCTCCCATTTTCCAACCGCTGTTATCAGCAAATTCAATGAATGTGTTGGTTTTGTCCAAACGTGGCTCAGTTAGCGTTGCTGGCCA
>JBFFLX010000185.1:0-6482 GCA_041554435.1 Bacteroidales bacterium | reverse complement strand
TTGAGGATACTCATCCTTTAGCAGTTCCCTGAAAAGTATTTTATCTTTAAATAATTTTATCCTTTGGGGAAGTTTTGTTTTTACAAGATTTTGCTCTACCCAATTAATGGAGTTTTCAGAATTTGAATACAAAATATGTTTAGGATCGTTCTCCATAATTTCAATTGCATCACTTTCTTTAATCCAGTTAAGAGAGTTGCCTGATATCATTTCTTTTGCAGTATCTGTGGCTATTATCTTCAGATTAAAATCTTTTATGGTTTTTATCAGAAAATCTGATACGTAAGGTTTGTCAATTAATATCATATATAGATGTTTGTTGTTTATGATTTAATAAGAGCATCCCAAAGTACTTCTACGGGATGTAAGGCAGAACGCTTTGTACCATCTTTTATTTGATGACGACAGGATGTTCCGGGTGCTGCAATAATCGTATCGTTCCTGGTTTTCCTTATTTCAGGAAACAGAACCAGTTCTCCAACCTTCATGCTTAATTCATAATGTTCTTTCTCATAACCAAAAGAACCAGCCATACCACAGCATCCTGAAGGTATTTCTTCAACTTCATATTTCTCAGGAAATGAAAGTATGAACTTAGTTGATAGGGTAGAGGCCAGGCTTTTCTGATGACAGTGCCCGTGAAGTTTAATTTTTTGTTTATGGTGTGTAAAATCAGAAATTTTAATTTTACCCGATTTCATTTCTTTTTCAAGAAACTCATCAATCATTAAACAAAAGGGTTTTATTGTAATTGCTGCTTCCTTTAAATTATCATCAACCAGTTCGGGATACTCATCGCGAAAACTTAAGATAGCGGATGGTTCTATTCCAATCAAAGGGGTGTCAGAATTTATCTTATCCCTTAGGAAGTTAATGTTTTTATTGGCAATTTTTTTGGCTTTCCTTATTAAACCCTTTGAAAGATAAGTCCTCCCGCTTTGAATATGTTTTGGAATAATTACCTCATAACCAAGTCTTTCCAATAACATTATTGCCTTTATTCCTATTTGTGTATCATTAAATCTTGTAAACTCATCATTAAATAAATATACTTTGCCATTGGGAAATTCAGAATTCAATTTACCCTTTTTGGAGATTAACTTTTCAAGAGGTATTTTACTTAAAGCCGGGAACTTTCGTTCAGGACTAAATCCAATAAGTTTTGCCATTAAATATGAACTTATTGAATTTTTAAGAAAGAAATTAAACAAGCCGGGCATAAAACTTCCCAATCTGTTAATATGAGTAATATTCGCTATCAGCCTGGTTCTTAGGCTAATACCGTTATCATCATAATAATGTTGAAGGAATTCTGCCTTTAATTTTGCTATATCAACACTTGAGGGGCATTCCGACTTACAGGCCTTACACGAAAGGCATAAATCCATAACATCATAAATCTCTTTATGGTTGAAAGGATTTGTTTTGTTGGATCGTGTAAGAAACTCCCTTAATATATTTGCTCTTGCTCTGGTGGTTTGCTTTTCATTCCGTGAAGCCATATAAGAAGGACACATTGTTCCACCTATAATTTCTGTCTTCCTGCACACTGCTGTGCCATTGCATTTTTCTACTGCTCTAAGTATTCCCAGGTCCTTAGAAAAGTCGAAAATGGTTTTAATTTCAGATTTTTCCGGAGCATTTTCATATCGCAAGGCGGAGTTCATAGGAGGTGTATCAGTAATCTTCCCCTTATTGAAAATATTGTCGGGATCCCAAACAGACTTTATTTCTTTTAAATGAGAATAATTTTTCTCGCCTATCATAAATGGAATAAATGCCCCTCTAAGCCTTCCATCTCCATGTTCACCGCTTAATGATCCTTTATATTTTTTTACCAAATGAGCAGTTTCGAGTGCTATAGTGTGAAACAACTCCACGTCTTCCTCTTTCTTAAGATTTAAAACCGGACGCAGATGCAGTTCTCCTGTGGCTGCATGAGCATAGTAAACACAGGACCTGTCATGCTTTTTAAGCATTTGTTCAAAGTCCGTAATGTAATCGGGTAAGAATTTTGGTAAGATTGCTGTATCTTCTACAACGGCAACCGGTTTAGCATCGCCAACCATATTGTTGAGTATGCCCAAACCCGCCTTTCTTACATCCCACACACGACTGATATCACTGCCTTTAATTATTGGATAATGATAACCAAAAGCATTTGCCTTAAGGTCGGAAATTAATATGTTTGCTTTTTTATCTAACTCATTTTCTATATGTTCGGCTAATTCAATAATTAAAATTGCTCCCGGATCTCCACTAATAAAAAACCTGTTTTTTGCTTGCTCAATATTCTTTTTACTCAAATCCATTATGGGTTTATCCATAAGTTCAATGGCTCTTGGTGAATGCTCAAGAATTTTGTTGTTTGCTCTCAGCGACTCTTCAACTGTTTCGAAATGAACACAAATGAGTGCTTTGTGTTTTGGAGGAACATCAACCAAATTAAGTTTAATGGCAGTGGTAAATGCCAGTGTGCCTTCGGAGCCGGCAAGGATTTTTGATAGATTAATCTTGTCTTTCGAATCAGTAAATACTTCTGTATTAGCCAATAAATCAATGGCGTAACCTGTATTTCTTCTCTTTAATTCACTGGGTGGAAACTCTTTATTTATCTCTTCAATATTTTCATTAATTGATAATATTGAATTTATCTTTCTATAAATATCTCCTTCAAGTGATTGCAAATTTAGTTTAGAAGCAAATTCTTTTTTTGTGAGTTCCCTAAAACTTACTTCCGACCCATCACTTAATATGGTTTCTACCTCCAGTGTGTGGTCACGGGTACTGCCATACACAAGTGATCGGGCTCCGCATGCATTATTTCCAAGCATTCCGCCTATCATGCACCTGTTGGCAGTGGATGTTTCAGGTCCGAAGAAAAGACCATACTCAGCCAGGTATTTGTTTAATTCGTCTAAAACAACACCTGCCTGTACCTTGACCCATTTTTCTTCCGTATTTAACTCCAATATGGAAGTCATATACCGCGAAACATCAGCAATTATACCATTACCAACTACTTGTCCTGCTAATGATGTTCCCGCTGTACGCGGAATAATTGTGAGTTTATTCTTTTTTGCATATGCAATCAGCAGTTTAATATCTTCAACTGACTTTGGATAACAAATAAATAGTGGTAATTCACGATAGGCCGAAGCATCGGTTGCATAGATAATCTTAGTTGAATCGTCGCTCAGAATTTCTCCCGAAAAATGTCTTTGTAATTCCAGTATATCGTTGTTATTCAGTGCCATATATTATTTTGATAGGTGCAGGAGTTTTAAGATTAATTTTATTTTTTCATTCTCAAGTCCACTTTCTGCCAATGCAGATTTTATGCTAAGTTGCATTAGTTTTTTGCCTCTAATAATATTCATCAGGGGTATTAAGGGCTTTCCGTTTTCCTTTATTTCACCTTCAAAAATTAAGCCTTTTTTTATTTTAATCTGACAGCTAAAAATACTCTTTTCATGATGGATTTCATTGTTCAAATCAAAATCCGGTGAGTAGGCAAAATTCCATTCCCAACTTTTATACCTACTTTGGACTAGTTTTAAAATCTCCGATTTTTCGTATTTTGTAAATTGATGTATTGTATTGATATTGTAGTATTTAAATAAGAATATCTTAAGTTTTTCTTTAAATAAATTGAAGTCAGTTGTATTGTCCAGAAACGGTTTTAGATTGGTGACTTTTGCCACTATTGACTTCACTGATTTATCGGAATAAGAATCACTTTTAGGATTTATAATATTTTCAATTTTGGATAAGTCAGCATCGAACAAAATTGTTCCATGATGTAATGTTTTATTTTTGAAGATATGGGCTGAATTGCCTGAAAATTTTAATCCGTTAATGGTAAGATTGTTTTTCCCTTCGAACTTTGCCTCCAAATCAAATTCCTTTAAGAATTCAATAAGAGGATTTGTAAATGCTTTAAAATCAATATATCCATTTGAGGTGTCCGATTGCTTTAAAACAGTAACATTTAAATTTCCTTTGCAGTGGAATACAGTTCCTCCACCGGATATTCTCCTGATTAAGGGAATTCTTTGTTCCACTAAATAGGGATAATTAATTTCCGCAAAAGCATTTTGATGTTTACCAACTACAACCGAATCTTTACTCTCCCATAGCATAAGAACGTCATCATTGAAATTCTTCAATACGAATTCCTCTGCAGCAATATTAAAATGTGGATTGTTTTCCTGACGTTCTATAAAAATCATTTCAAAACTTTTCGCAAAGTTAAAAAGTAAATAATTAGTATTTAATTTATGGAATATTCATTTGTGGATTTTTCAGTTTGTTTAAATAATATTGTTTAGAATGGAATCATATAATAAATTTCTTTTTATGATTTTTTTTAGAAAAAACTCAAAATACTATATTACAGTTAAATATGAGGCAGTTTAATTTACAAAGTAATTTGGAATTATTATTAACTTAGCCCCTAGATAATTGTATGTAAAAAATACTAAATACTAATTGTAAAATTTTTAAACATGGATATAAATTGGAGTGAACTTCCCTTCGGTTATTTTAAAACAGATTATAATGTAAGATGTTATTACCGTAATGATAAGTGGGGCGAACTGGAAGTAAGTAGTTCGGAACACATCGATATTCACATGGCAGCAACAGGACTTCATTATGGGCAGGAAGCCTTCGAAGGATTAAAAGGTTATCGCGGTGTGGATGGTAAAGTAAGGTTATTCCGCTGGGAGGAAAATGCCAAGCGTATGCAACTTTCCTCTCAGGGTATTATGATGGCAGAGGTGCCTACTGAACTATTTGAAAAGGCTTTGCTCACCGTTGCCAAATTAAATAATAAATATATACCTCCTTATGGTACAGGCTCTACATTGTATTTCCGACCACTTCTTTTTGGCAGTGGTGCACAGGTGGGAGTTAAGCCCGCTGACGAATATATGTTTATGGTTTTTGTAACACCAGTGGGACCATATTTTAAAGAAGGATTTAAACCTGTTTCCATTGAAGTTGTGCGTGATTATGATCGTGCCGCACCTTTAGGAACTGGCCATATAAAGGTAGGAGGTAATTATGCCGCAAGTATGCGTGCTGGTCATAGAGCACATGCAAATGGCTTTAGTTCAGTACTTTTTCTTGATGCTAAAGAGAAAAAATATATTGATGAAGCTGGTCCGGCTAACTTCTATGGAATAAAGGATAATACATATATAACTCCCAAATCGAAGAGCATACTTCATTCAATTACAAATATGAGTCTGGAGCAAATAGCCAGAGATTTAGGATTGAAGGTTGAAAGAAGACCAGTTCCTTTCGAAGAATTAGGGACATTTGAAGAAGCAGGTGCTTGTGGCACTGCTGCTATTATATCTCCAATTGGGAAAATATACGACCGCATTAATGATGTTACTATCGAATACGGCAAAGAACCAGGACCAATTTCTAAAAAACTCTACGATACTCTCAGAGGTATTCAAGAGGGTAGAGTGGAAGATATACATGGCTGGACAACAGTCATTGAAGGTATATAGTATTTGTAATAAATTGATTATGAAAACAATAACACACTATTTGTTAGGAATAATATTCATCTTACAATCATCCTTGCTTTTTGCGCAGGGTGATTGTAAGGTTTTAGTGCCTGATTTACAGGGAACTTATATAGGGAAATGTAAAAAAGGACTTGCCCAAGGTAAGGGTAAAGCAGTTGGAAAAGATAGTTATGAAGGCAGTTTTAGAAAAGGATACCCCCATGGTGAAGGAGTTTATAAATGGCATACTGGAGAAATTTATGATGGCAGGTGGAAAATGGGAGAACGTGATGGCGAAGGTGTTTATACTTATCAAGTAAATGGTCGTGATACTATACAACAAGGGATCTGGGAAAATGATAAATATATAGGATTTAAACCAATACCACCAAAAGTTATTCATAAAGAGGGTGTTACGCGTTATAACTTTCGCAGAGAAGGTGATGGAAACAGATTATTTATTGATTTAAAAATTAACGGTAATATTAATCGAGATATCGAGAACTTATCAATAATCTCCACCAGTGGTACTAATTTTGAGAATGGAAGATCATTGGGAGTGGAGAATATGGAATTTCCTGTTGTTATAAAAGTAAGATACATTACCTGGAATACAGCACATACATCACAACATACTTGTACATTTGAGTTTGAGATAACTCAAGCCGGAAATTGGCAATTGGATATAAATAATTAAATCAGATCAGAATCTTTTAGATATTGAGCCATTTCTATTTGAAGCTCTTTGGCTTTATTTTTCGCAACCTCAGCAAAATCCTTTTCTTTTGATGCATAAATAATTCCTCTGGAAGAGTTTACCAGCAACCCACAATGTGAATTCATTCCGTTTTTTGCTACTTCTTCCAAACTTCCTCCCTGAGCACCCACACCTGGTACCAGTAGAAAATTATCGGGAGCAAATTTCCTTACATTTCTTAATGACTCTGCTTTTGTAGC
>JBFFLX010000184.1:0-6553 GCA_041554435.1 Bacteroidales bacterium | reverse complement strand
CATCAATTCCTGTAATGTTTAAAATTACATTGATTTCTTTCGCTCTGTTAAATGGATTAGCATATTTAATATTTACCATTTTATTAAAAATTCCTTTTGAAGAATTATTTAGTAGAAATTGGATAATACTTGTTTTTGTTCCAATAACTCAAGGATTAATTCAACCTCTTGTTGATAGAAAAGGAATAATGACGATAAAAAACAGTACCAATTTTGAAAACATATCAGAAAAAATTGAAAGTATTTTGGTTGAGAAAGGCTATCGAGAAATTAGTAGAGATAATAATTCTTCAACATTTGAGAAAATTTCAAAATTTAAAAAAGTTACTAATCTGCACGGAGGAAAAATAATTATAGATTATAGAGAAAATAGCATGTTAATTGTCGGACAAAAAATCTTGCTAAATCTAATTGAATCAAAAATTAAATGGGATAAAACGTAATTGAAATTCGAGACAAAATTTTCAAAACCTTAGAAATGGATAATTTTTCGGAGTCCATTAAAAAAAAGGAATTAAGAGAAAAAACAAATTTTAAAATCCGAGTAGAACAAATCAGTTAGAGTTGCAGAAGTTACTATTGAAAATACAGAAAAGAATTTAGTGAAGAAAAAGATTTGAAAAATCACGAAATAATAAAATCAAATATTTGATAACCAGATATTAGAAATGAATAAAAACCAGGCGGTAACAAAATGTAAATGTAATGCGGGTTTCAGCGGGTAATTTAACCACAGTTCTTCGTTGCAACACCGCCAATTCGTCTTTGCCGATTGGCGTAAAAAAGAAAATATGAATAAACGAATTGGCTCCGTGCGGTTTTGAAAGTTCATCACTTTCAATCCCGCACTCCACTTACATAAACCGTTACCTGCAAGGTTGAATTAAGAATAAATTCAATAAATAATTAATAAAGCAAAGTAAATTTAACAACTCCAAATATTTAAAATCTAAGAACAAAATTTAATACCAAATGAAAAAATCAATCTTAACCATTGCATCAATCATTTTTACCGCATGTACAGTTTTTGCTCAAGACATTATTTACACAGTTAGTGGAGATTATAATGGAGGTAATATTCCTCTTAACTCAATTATAGTAGATAATATCACAAATGGTACTAGTATCACATTTTCTGATTTACCTGAAAATGATTACTATCAAATTAACCTTTCAAAGAATGCATATTGGGGAACAGTAGATGTTTTTGATATTGAAAAAGCTTCTTCATTTTCAGCGGTTCAAAATGAGCCAGGACTACTTTCTGTTATCTATCGTGGAAAAGCCGCTGGAAAATCACTCATCTCAATTATCGACATGAGTGGTAAAATCCTGTACGTTGAAAATAACTTATTCTTGAATCCGAATAATTTGGTACAAATTCATATTGGAACAACCGGTGCATATCTGATTAGGATTGTTTCTCCTTATGAAACGAAAACGTTTAAAGCAATTGGAGCGAATGGTAGTGAGAAATATTCTATAAATTTACTTTCTGATGCAAACACTAAAACTCAGAAATCTGCATTTTTGAAAAGTACGACAGTAATTGGCGAGGGCGATTTTCATTTTGAAGTGGGTGACAGTATTCGATTTTGGGCATTTAAAAGTGAAAAATATACTATGCCTGCACATACGAGTATAGAAGAATCAGAAGATATAAATTTTCAGTTTGAAGATATTGTTTACTTGGAAAATATATCTGCATATCCTGACTCAGTTGGTGAAATCATAAAATTTGCAGTTGATGGAGATACTTTGACCTGTATTAAAATAGATAGTTTGTATATATATCAGGAAGATATTCTTTTAACAGAGGAAGAAGTCTATGGAAATTCATTAAAAGGAGGCTCCATTAGCAATCTTTCAAAATTATGGTCAAATGGAATTGTTCCATATGTTATTGGAGAAAATGCTTTAGAAAGTTTTGCAGATAACATTTATAAAGCAATAAACTATTGGAATTTAAATGCACCTGTAAAATTTATTGAAAGGACATCCGAAACAAAGTATATAAAATTTGCTAAAACGTCAATTTTTGGAACAAGTTCATATCAAGGAAACGTTGGTTTATATCATGGAGGTGTGAACGTGTGGCAACCAATTTGGATAAATGAAAAAACAAGTGATTATGGTTCTATTATGCATGAAATGGGACATGCGGCGGGCTTGATTCATGAACAAAGTAGAGTTGATAGAGATATTTATGTTGATGTTAATATTGAGAATGTAAAACTTTTACAAAGAAAAAATTACTCTAAAAATACAAGTTCATTGGTCGCGGGAGAATATGATTTTAATTCATTAATGGGGTATCCTTCTACAGGAGGTGCTTTTGCAAAAAATATTGAAATTCCAATTCTTACAAAAAAGAAGTCTGTATACCCAAACCAAGATACTACCTGGGTACAACAAAATTCATATCTTTCAAGAGGTGATATTCAGATGCTTGAAGAACTTTATGGCGCTAATGCTACAAAAAGACCTCAGATTGAATTTGTAAAATTTGAAAATGAAAAATATTATAATTATTCTGTTGACAATTTCTCTGTTGAATTTAAAGGGTATATTATTGATAATGGTGAATCTGATATTATAGAAAAAGGTGCAGGTTTAATCAAGGAAGGAGAAAAATACATTGATTATTATCCAACAGAAAATGGAATCGATAATTTTGCTGTCTCCATTAACAATCTTGAACCTTGTACGAATTACTACTTCTTTGTATACGCTACCAATAGTTATGGAATGAGAACAAGTGAATATCGAGAATTTTATACGTATAACTATTCTATTAATTCATCTGGTACTGAGAACCTTTCTTCAAATTCAGTAACCCTTCTTGGAAGCACACAATATTTTTGCCGTTATGATAAATTAGTGGCTGGGTTTGTACTTTGCAATAGTTCAGGAGAATTTAAAGGTTCTGAAACAGAATGGTTTAATGAAACTGAAACAGATAGTTTTCATTCAAATATCTCTGATTTAAGACCAGATTCAACATACTATTTTAAAGCTTACACAAATGCCTATATTGATGCAATTCACAGATATGAATATTACAGTGAGATTGATAGTTTTACCACTCTAAAGGAAGATACTGCGCAGAGTGGAACTTTTACCTATCAGGGCAAAACCTACAAAACCATAACAATTGGCGGTAAAGAATGGATGGCCGAAAACCTAGCTTACGATGTAGGCGATGGTTGTTGGGCTTATTATAACGACGAAAGCAACGTAGCCACCTACGGTCGTTTATACAACTGGGAAGCCGCAAAAGCCGCCTGCCCAGCAGGTTGGCATTTGCCTACCGACGAGGAATGGAAACAACTGGAAATGGCAATTGGGATGAGTCAAAGCGAAGTAGACAAAACAGGTGACCGCGGAACAAACGAAGGCTCAAAACTAAAAGCAACAAGCGGATGGGAAAATAATGGAAATGGCACCGACGATTTTGGATTTTCTGCACTTCCGGGTGGTTACAGCGACCACGATGGCTATTTCTACCTCATTGGCAAATTAGGTTTCTGGTGGACTGCGACTAAGTACGATGACCCTCGCCCGTGGTACCGCCACATTGACTACGATGAGGCCACAATCTATCGGTACTTCGACCATTACGGCTTTATCTGGGGTGGGAAAAGTGTACGTTATGTCAGGGATTAATTTATGTAAATATTTGTATAACATATGTGAATAAAGTTCAAAAATGTGAGTTTTATTTTTTAATGAAACGACAAAACCCAGCAGGTAACACGTGTTAAATTTAATTGCCGGTTTTGCGGGAAATTCAAAGTCTGCAGCTCGCATAAGGTTTGTAACAGTTTGAAAATTGAATCGCCCGTAATCGGCAACTAAACTTAGCACCACCGTTGGCATTAATTTGAGTCGTCCTAAAATATGTATAACTTGAACTTCAAAACTTAAATATGGAAATATGGATTATATTTCTTCTTCATCAGGCATTTTACTTAAAACATTGATATTTGTTTTGTTCAGTTTTAATTCATTCGGACAAATAAAATACGTTGATGTTGTTCCCGACCAGACAATAACACCTCAAAATGATGTTGAATTTGATCTAAATGGAGACGGCCTGGGGGATATCACTTTCATCTTTGAATTAAAACGAGAAAGTGATGTTGATGTATATAAATTTGATGTAAAAACAGCTGCTGATGTTCAGGTAGCGGTAACAAATAATGATGTATCGGCACTTAAATCCTATGAAATGATTGACGATAATTTAGATTGGAGCAATAGCTCAACGACTTATTTATTAGGATATTATCGCGATGGAAATTGGGATAAGGTAGAAGAAGGATTTATTGGTGTTAAAATTAGAAACAACAACCAAACCAATTTTGCCTGGATTCGGATAAATAAATCATATAGAAGAAATCTCCGAATTGCAGATTTTGCTTATAATCCAAATATAGATGAAGGAATAAAAGCTGGTACAGGTATTCCTTCGGGAGCAACCTCCGTATATGGTTGCGATACTGCAGATTATATGGATGCACGGGATATCTATTATTCATTTACCAAAGCATTCGATGAAACTAACCTGTCAGCTTATCAACTTATGGTTGCCAAAGAAAACGATTCAATGGCTTACAACCTTGAATATATGAATCAACTGCCTGAAGAAAGATACATCAAAATACTAGTCGACTCAACAAACTCTGATTACACATTTACAGGAACATTATCACAAACTGATTCAGATATTAATGGAGACCGGATTGAGCAGTTAACGGATTACAAAACTCATGTGCTAAATATCTCAAAAACCGGAATTCCTGAGGACAATTATCTTTCAACACCTTCAAAAGCTTTTTATTTGCAAGCTTTCCCCGCCGCCGTAATAAACCCGGTTGCCTTCGACAATGGTAATACCAATACCATGGATGATGTTGGAGTTTCCTTTGATGCTATTGAAAACGAGGACTTCATAGATGAATATCTGATTTATATATCGAATGCTGATGACGCAGCTCATTTAGGTGTTGACGACTTATTGAACCTGGGAGAGAATTACTATACATCATATACACCCAACGGGTCGCATATAGACTTAAAATTAAATTCTGACCAGCGTATTACAAATGGAAATGCAATCATAAATAACATGCCATATTCTGCGTTAGTAATGTCTGTAGCCGATAGTAGTTTTTCATTTACAAGCAATGTATCAAATCCATCTCGTCCATTTATTCTAAAGGAACCGGACGACTTTAAGGCTGGTCAAAAACAAGGAGAACATATTACTTATTTTGCAATCAATCCAGCACATCAAATCGGCAGAGATTCTTCTGGTTTTGATATTGACCAGGATGGTACGGATGACATTGGATTCTTTTTTGAAAACGATGGCTCACCCATGTCTTGGATTACCCGTATTCATTTATTTCCAAAAGGCAATAATAAGATACTGATTTGCGAACATGACGAACACCCAAATTGGACAGCTTTATTATCGGAAAATCATCAGATAAGTGAAGATTACAATTGGTATGATAAGAATACGATTATCTACGATTATTTTAGTGATGGCTGGAATGGTGCATATCACGAATGGGGTCACTTTGAATTTAATAATTTCTATATTGGAGTTTGCCTAATGGATAGAGATACCCCTGCTTATGCCTGGGTACACATGGAAAATATTTCCTGGCTTTCACTTCAAATAACGGAGGTTGCATTTTGCGATGCTATCAATGCAATAGATGAAATAGAAAAATCGAATTTAACTCGTGTGTATCCCAATCCAGCAAGCAATTATATTACGATTGAACTGTTGTCAGAAAAAAGTCAAATAGCAGAAGTAAAACTTTTTAATAGTTTTGGACTTCTGGTGGACACGCGCATCCTGGATAAAAGAATTAATTACATTGACATTAAAAACTATTCGCCCGGTATTTATTATTATACTATTGGCATTAAGGGGAAAAACATCGAAACACATAAGGTCATTGTTTATTGATCTTCTGCTACCATAAAGGTATAATAATACATTCGATCAATAGCATGAAATTATTAAAAGGATTCATTTTAAAAGAGAAACTAATGCCAACAAAAGCTATATGTAATGCGGGGTTCAGCGTGTAATTCAACTGCAGTTCTTCGTTGCAACATCGCCAATTCGTCTTTGACGATTTGGCTATAAAAACTAAAATATGAATAAACGAATTGGCTCAGTGGCAGCCTGACAGTGAAGCGTTTCAAAGTCCCGCACTCCACATAGCCAAACCGTTAGCACCAATATTGAATGAAGAATAAACTATACATAATAATTGCGATTTCATTCTCAATCTTGACAGGTTGTACAAAAACTACAACGGATTCCGAATGGGATAAAATCAAAAATAAGAACGATTTCAGTTTATTTTTTCAATATTCCATTTCACTTGATTGGAAAAAACGATGAAAGTGACCACCCAATAACGATTCAAATTGACCACCCCTGACGACGCAAACTGACCACCCTTCTACGATTTAAAGTGACCACCTTTGCCGATGCAAAGTGACCACCCCACAAAAGAACTTTTTT
>JBFFLX010000183.1:0-6601 GCA_041554435.1 Bacteroidales bacterium | reverse complement strand
TCAAAAAAATCGGCCTTTGTGATGTTGATATTATAAAACTTACCAATTTCTAAAACATCACCCGATTTTTCTATCAAAACTTCATTGTCTACTTCCGGAGAGTCATACTCTGTTCTGCCTACAAAATAGTTTTCCTCTATTCTGTCGATTATTACTTTTAAGTTTAAACCAACTTTTTCTTTGTTTCTTTCGAGAGATAATTGCTGTTGCAGCATCATTAATTTGTCGGCACGATCTTGTTTTTCCTGAGGGTCAACGTCATCTTCCAGTTCAAAGGCTGATGTGTCTTCCTCTTCGGAATACTGAAAAACGCCAAGCCTGTCGAATTTATATTTGGCAACAAAATCATATAGTTCTTCAAATTCTTCTTCCGTTTCACCGGGATAGCCAACTATCAATGTTGTTCTCAAACTTGCATCAGGAAGTTTCTCTCTGAATCTTTCAATCAACTTAATGGTAGTATCCTTATCATGCGACCTTTTCATCGATTTAAGAATACGGTTATTAATATGTTGAAGCGGGATATCAAGATAATTACAAACTTTAGGATTATTTTTAATCTCATCAATCAACTCCAATGGGAAACCTGCCGGATATGCGTAATGCAAACGTATCCATTCGATACCTTCTGTTTTAGAAAGTTTGTTTACCAATTCTGAGATTTTTCGTTTTCTGTAAAGATCTATGCCATAATAGGTTAAGTCCTGTGCGATTAAAATCAACTCTTTAACTCCTTGTGAAGCAAGAAATTTTGCCTCTTCAAGCAGTAATTCCATGGGTTTGGATTTGTGCTTACCTCTAATTAAAGGAATGGCGCAATAGGAACAATTTCTGTCACAGCCCTCCGAAATTTTTAAATAGGCAAAGTGTGAAGGAGTTGTAATCTTTCTTTCTCCAATTAACTCTTCTTTATAATCAACCTGAAGAGTTTTAAGGATTTCAGGTAATTCGTTAACACCAAAAAAACCATCAACATCAGGAATTTCTTTTTTTAGATCTTCTCTATATCGCTGCGATAAGCATCCTGTAACATATACTTTTTCGGTTAGCCCATCGCTTTTTGCTTTGGTTAACTGAAGTATAGTATCTATGGATTCTTCCTTCGCATCTCCAATAAATCCACAGGTGTTAACTACCTGAATGTTAGCGTCTTTATTTAAATTATGACTAACAATATAATTGTCGCCCAATTGTCGCATTAAAACCTCTGAGTCGACGAGGTTTTTACTGCAGCCTAAGCTTATGATGTTGATGGTTTTTTTCTTCAAATATTTTATTTTTCTTGTGATTCAACGGTTATTGTAGCACTTATTGTTGCAGGGAATTTGTTTCCTCCCTGATTCATTTCCATTGTCATTTCCATATCCATGTCGGATGATATTGTCCAGCCTGTTTTTGGATTTATTATCATTTCGCCACTAATTGTGCCGTCAATTTTAGAATCCATATCTTTCAATTTATTGGCTGTTATTTTCGACTCAACACCTAAAGTAACTTCTTTCTTTTTTATTTTAAGAACTGTATATGTTGTATGGTAACTCATATCACTGTCTTTCAATGGTGTAATCTCTGCATCCCAACTGTCGCCCACAGTAACTTTATGGTCGGGGTAGTTAGCATATCCGTTACCGGAAGTTAAATTATTGGTTATGTCACTGTTATCACTAAAATCTCCAAGATCGTACTCAACAATTTTTCCTTTATCATCCATCAATAGCGAATAAGTTGATCCCATTAATTTATCCAGTGATTCAGCAATTTTTTTAACCATAGGGTCGTTTTTTGTGCTATCTATTTCTGAATCATAAATAATATTCATTCCAAAAATGCTTTGTTCCATCCTCATAGAACTAAGAGTAGTAGTAAGTTTAATGTTGTCATCTTCATTATTTTCTACTGAAATATCAGTTTTCATGATCATTATTTGATTAAGACTCATGGTTTGACCATTAGCTTCAAAACTTATTTCCTGATCAAGGTTAGTAATGTTTTGATAGGTAGATCCATCATCTAGTTTATACTTTAACATAACTTTTTTTTGTGCAAAAGATGTTACTATAAACATAGGTAACATTATTAAGGCTGCTACCATGGCCAATTTTTTGAAACTTTTCATTTGTATTATTGTTAGTTTTTTATTGAATTTTAATTTATGATAGAAAAATTAAACGGACTTAGAATGGAGTATCATCACCAAGGTCGTTAAAATCATCCATTTTCGATTTCTTTGTAATAAATCCTGCCTGAACATCTCCACTGGAGAAACTGCTTGCTCCACCCTGAATATAATCCTCAAAACGAGCAAACTTATCTATAAATCTTAATTTGATATCACCAACGGCTCCGTTACGATGCTTAGCAATAATTATTTCAGAAACTCCTTCTGTTGGTGTACCGTCTTCAAACTCATCAATTTTATAATATTCAGCCCTGTAAATAAATAAAACGAGGTCGGCATCCTGCTCAATGGCTCCAGACTCCCTGAGGTCGGATAATATTGGTCTTTTACTTTGTCCCGGACGGGTTTCCACCGCACGACTCAACTGAGAAAGTGCTAATACCGGAACATTAAGTTCTTTTGCCAGGGCTTTTAATGAACGTGATATTTGAGAAATTTCCTGCTCACGATTTCCTTTATTGTCGCCACCTGCAGTCATTAACTGCAAATAATCGATAAAAACCATTTGAATATTATGCTGCTGTTTTAAACGGCGACATTTTGCCCTGAGTTCGAAAATTGAAAGGGCAGGGGTGTCGTCGATAAAGATCTTGGCTTCACTAAGTTTCCTGATTTTGGCATTTAACTGTTCCCACTCATGATCGGCTAATTCTCCTTTTTTAAGTTTATCGGAAGTTAGTTCCGACTCAGCAGAAATAAGCCTTGTTACCAACTGTACTGCCGACATCTCCAAAGAGAAAAAGGCAATGGGTTTATCAAAATCAACAGCCATATTACGTGCCATGGAAAGTGCAAAAGCCGTTTTACCCATGGAAGGACGGGCTGCAAGTATAATCAAATCCGATTTTTGCCAACCTGAGGTTATTCTGTCCATATCAACATATCCGGAAGGTACCCCACGGAAATGCGAATCTGAGTTTTTTGCATTTTCAATATCTTCAATGGCCTGACGAACCAATGAAGGCATATCTTCAAAATTACGTCTCAAATTGGTTTCTGAAACCGAAAATAAATTCTGCTCAGCTTTATCCAAAAGAGAAAATACATCGGTAGTATCCTCGTAGGCATCCTTAATAATTTCGGAAGAGATTGCAATAAGGTCACGTTGAATGTGTTTTTGCTGGATGATCCTTGCGTGATATTCAATATTTGCCGCAGAAGCAACACGGCTTGTGAGCATGGTGATATAGTAAGGACCGCCAACCATTTCCAGTTCGCCTGTGCTTTTTAACTGATTGGTAACAGTAAGTATATCAATTGGTTCTGATTTGCCAAAAAGAGTAGAAATAGCTTTGAAAATCCTCTGGTGGGCGTCTTTGTAAAAAACTTTTGCTGTTAAAATATCAATTACTGCAGAAACTGCATCTTTTTCAAGCATTAATGCTCCCAAAACCGCTTCTTCTAAATCTACTGCCTGAGGTGGTATTTTTCCATGCTCCAGAAATTGTGGAGAAACACCCTTTTTGCTTAGCCCTTCAGTTGGTTTTTGCCTCTTGTTTTTAATCTCATCCATGCTTCAAAAATAATAATATGCCTTAGTTGTTAGCTGATTGTTAATAAATTTTTTCGTCAATAAACTCCATGGCGACATATGCCGCCTTATAATGCTAAATGATTGATATTTTATTGAATTTTCTTTAAAAAATTATAAAAATCTTCATTCTTATATGTAATTGTTGGTCTCTCTTCAGGGGGGTAATTCTTCCAGCAATGGCCAATAAAATCGCAGGGATATGGATGAGTGCATTGTTCACCGGGTTCGATGTCTGGCGATTTTTCCAATTTTAATGTTGCTTTTGCTTTTGCTGCCTGCTCTTTTACATAATCCTGAAGTTCCAGAACCTCTTCCAAAACACTAACAGTTTTAAACAGTTTGTCGATTTCCGGCTGACCTTCAAATTCGTAATCAGGATCTATATGAATCAGATTAAAATCTTTTAACTTAATACCGTAATTGCTAATTATGTAATACTGAAATGCCGAATCCAAAATATAGGTATCGGAAATACCCAATGAACTTTTTACTTCATAAGCAGTCCATTCATCTCCTGTTTTTACGAAAATATCCAATATGGCAAGTAGTTGATCGTGTTGAAAACTAGCCTCATAAATGATATTTTGAGAATCAGTATCAATGAGATGTTTTACTTCCAGAACTCTTTTTTGGTATTGAGATGGTGAGTTGGGACGCATATCAATTCCGCCCGGAAATAATTGCTGTGCTAACTCACCTACTTTATGTCCTCTTTGGAATTTAGCCCTTTGTTGCGGACTTAATTTGTCGCGTAAAAAAGGCCTTTTCTTATTGAGATAAAGTGATTTTAAACACTGATTACTTCTTATAAATGTTGATTTCGACAGTAAATGGCGTTCCATAAATGTTTTTCGATTTTAAGAGAATGGAAATGCAAAGTTAAATATAAATTGAGTTTGCTGTGGCCTCAATTTTTATTTAACTAAATTTTATGACCATTAAGAATTCTATAATCGAAAATATCCTGAAATGGATTACAGTTTAATCATAATACCCAGTGTTGGTAATACAGTTCCCGATTCATTTGGAATACTTTCAAGCACATAATCTTGTCCATTGTTAGTGGTTTTAAAGGATCCATCAGGATTTTTTTCTCGGATTATATAATCCTGTCCATCACTTTTAAAATTATAAACATTCTGAATGTCGATATAAACCATTAATGCCCATTTGTTAAAGAAGAAGTTCTTGTCTATTCTTAAATCTAATTGGTGAAATGAACCAAATCGCAATGAATTTAGTTGTGAAAAGTCGAGATAGGGCTGACCTTTGGCATCCCAGGCCTGAACATTTGCTGAGGTTTCCAAGTCGTAAGGAGTATATGGTAAACCGCCCACAAAACGCCATTTGAATCCTGCCCTCCAGTTGTTTTTAAAAGCCTTCGATCCCGTTAAAGTAAGTAAATGACGGCTGTCCCATGCCGAAGGAATATACTCTCCATCCAAGTCAGTAAAAAGGCTTCTTACAAATGTATATGAACCTAAGAAGTTGAAATCCTTTAGATTAATTCTGCTGAGGATTTCAAAACCTACTGCTCTTCCTTTTCCGCTATAACTAACAGGAGCGGCTCCTGCAACGCTGCTATAATCGGCTCCCTGGTTAGCAAGACTAACATTGTTAATTAAGTCGATGGGATATTGAAAATAGTCTTTGTAAAAGCCTTCCACAGAAAATAATATTGCCTCTGAAAATCTGTGTTCTGCACCTAAATTATAATGATTAACTCCTATAAAACCTGCTCCATCTTTATTCACCAAATCGCCGGCATTATTCCTGAATCCCAAAGTTGTATATGCTGACTGCTGGAAGTATCTTCCAACACCTATATTTATAACATCCTTTTCTGTTACTGAATAGGAAAACGAAATCCGCGGAGAAAACTGACGTAATGGATTAGCAGTTTTAGAGTTATAGTTGTTTCCATCAATTCTTAATCCGGCAGTTACCAAAAGATTATTGTTTATCAATCGTTTGGAAACCTGACCTGAAGCACCATATTTTATAAGATTCAGAGAGGTAACATATCTAAAATCTATTAAACTGTCGTTTAGAAAAACTTGCTGACTAGTGGAATTATAATAATCGGCATATTCCAGGTTTGCACTGAAAATATATTTAAAACCATTTTGCCTCAAGGAAAGTTCATAGCGTAATTTGTTTTCTGCCTCTGTGGATAAATAATCGAAGGTTTTAGGACGGCTCTCATCGTTATCGGGATATTTGTAGAAACTGTTATTCAGCATATTACGACTAAAAACAAATGTATGAAAGCCGTTTTTGAAGAAGTTTTTATAATTAACTCCAAAGGTATAACTCCACTGATTATTAACAGGTATCTGGCTTAAAATATATTCCTGAGAAGCATCCGGATCTTTTATGCCCTGGTTAAGAGATAAATTATCCAGAGAACCAATGCTGATTATAGTCAACTGATTTTTTGTATTGAAATTGGTTTTCAGTTTTAGTTGGTAATCATTATAGGTGGGAAGGAAAGGTAGTCCTAGTGCAGAGAAAAGGAATTGCAAATAAGATCTTCTTACAGAAAAAATATAGGAAGTCTTTTTTCCAATTGGGCCGTCCAAAGTAAGTGCTATTTCACTAGCGCCAAGTGTGGCTTGTATATTGGTCTTGTCTTTACTTCCTTCTTTTTGCCTGAAATCGAGTATTCCGCTGAGAGCGTTATATTTATTTGCAGGAAAAGAACCTGAATAAAAATCAACATTTTCAATAAAGTCAGCATTAATTATTCCCACTGGCCCGCCTGATGCGCCTTGTGTGCTAAAGTGGTTTAGAACAGGAATTTCTATTCCATCCAGAAAAAATCTGTTTTCACTGGGGCCACCACCCCTTATAATAACATCGTTTCTAAATGCAGGAGTAGAACCTAC
>JBFFLX010000182.1:0-6609 GCA_041554435.1 Bacteroidales bacterium | reverse complement strand
CTGCCGAACAGGCAGGTGACGCGGATAAAATGGATTTGCACAGATTAATTTAGGTTAAAAGTAAACAGATCAGTTTTAAGATTTTAATTAGCTGCTTACCAATTGAGTAAATCATATTTGAAGTACAGAACAGATCCGCGTCTATCCTCAAAGTCAGTCCCGTGGCCAGGTCATCCCTGCCTGGGGCAAGCAGGCACGTTGCTATAAAGTGTGTTTTTTTAAATTTTTACATTCTCAAAAACTAATAATCTATTTGTTAATTTTGCGTTGGTTAAGATATGATACGAAGAATAACAATTATTTACATCTTTATAATATTGACTGTGACGGCTTTTTCACAGCAAAAACCACGTGTTTATGTGGATGCCGCCGACTTGCAGGAATATGATGAAAGCCTTGGAAAGGATATAGAGCGCCTTATAGGGAATGTTATCCTTCGCCATCAATCTACCATATTTTATTGCGACAGCGCATATTTGAACAGTGCCAGCAGAAATTTTGAAGCTTTTGGTCATGTGCATATAAAAGTTAACGATACAGTTGATGTTTATGGCAAACGCATGATTTATACCGGCGACAACAGGGTAGCAAATCTTTACGACAGTGTTAAACTTGTGGATAAAAAAACTGTGCTTACCACCGATCATCTTACCTTTAACAGAAACACAAATATTGCATTTTATGATGTGGGTGGTGAAATAGTAAATGAAGAAAATACCCTAACCAGCAAAAGGGGGTATTATCATACAAACATAAAAACATTTTATTTCCAAAAGGATGTGGTTTTGGTTAATCCCGATTCAGAAACTTATTCTGACACACTGATATACAATACTTTATCGAAAACAGCCTTTTTCAGGGGTCCTACTGTAATCCGTGGGAAGGAAAGTGATATATATTGTGAAGACGGTATGTATGATACTGAAAACGATTTTTCGAAACTCACCAAGCGACCCCGCATCAGCAATGCTGAACAAATTATCACTGCCGACAGTTTATACTATGATAATAATACTTCTTATGGCAGAGCTTTTGGCAGAGTGCAGATTGATGATACTCTCCACAAAGTAATAATACGTGGGAAAAAAGGTGAAGTTTGGGATGCTAAAGGCTTGTCGTATATTACCGAAAGAGCCCTGGCAATTTCTTATGATGATGCCGATTCGCTTTATATTCATGGCGATACTTTGTGGATGCATTTCGACAAGGAGCGCAAAGCTAAAAAGTTAATGGCATATTATAAAGTTAGGATGTATAAAACCGACATTCAAGCAAAATGCGATTCAATGATTTATACAATGACTGATTCAACAATAAGGTTCTTAAATGAGCCGGTTTTGTGGTCAGGAAAAAATCAATTGACTGCTGATTCTATAAATGTAATTACATCAGGAGGTAGTATCGATTCGCTGGTGATGTTTAATTCCTCCTTTATAATTTCCCGCGATACTGTTGATAATTTCAACCAGATAAAAGGCAAAAATATGGTTGGATATTTTGTTAATAACGAATTATCAAGAATAGTTGTGGATGGAAATGCACAAACAATTTATTGGATACGCGACGAATACAAAGAATTGATAGGAGTTGATTTTTCGGAATCCAGCAATATGGTTATTAGGCTTAAAGACAATGAATTACAGACTATTAATTATAAATTTCAACCCACCGAAAAAATGCATCCCGAAAGGGAAGTTACTCCTGAAATGAAACGCCTAAAGGGCTTTTTGTGGTTTGAAGACATCCGCCCTTTGAATAAATTGGATGTTTTTAGAGTTCCGGAAAGGGCAATACCTGAAACAGAAGAAAGTGACAATTGATTGAATACTGATCTGACAGTCTGATGGCTGTATAATGAATTGTGTAGAACTATTTCAGGACAAGACAAGTTGTCTGTACTGAAAATATTATTCAGTTAAAAAGATGATATTACATTGTCTGAAAAACTTCTAAAATCAACATTCGTTAATCAGTTTTCGATGTTCGAAAAACGTTTTGTGCTTTGTAACAAAAATGTATTGAACACCAAATGCCAAATGATGATTTAATTTCGTCTTAATATGAGATGATTGGTTTAAAACAACGAAAACTTAACATATCGCTTGGGATTTTCTCTGATATCTTTCAGCAACAAATTAAGTTCTGCCGCAGAGCGATCCAGTTCAATATAAAGACTGTCGTTATGCACAAGCATACCAACTGTTCCCTGACCTTCATTTATTTTAGTTAAAATGGAGTTTAACTGAGCAATTGCAACATCAGCTTTGCCCAATGTTCCAGGTATATCTGTTTTAGCAAGTGAATCACTTAAGGTTTTAAAGTTTGTAATAATTGCAGCAATTTCTTCTCTGTTAGCACTAAGTGTATATGTAAGTGAATCAACATTATTCAATATTGATGAAATATTTGATCTCTCGGTAATTACCAATGAATCCAGATTGGATGTTGTGCTTTCAAGATTATTAAAAGTATTTTTAATACTATTAAAACTTTCCTTTAAGTTATCGCGTGCATTTTCGTTAAAAACAGTTCTAAAGGCAACAACCAGTGAGTCGATGGAGGCAAGCAGGTTTTCTGCTTTCAGTTTAATTGGTTGCACCTGAGCATTTACTTCATCCATAAGAGAAGCCTCTATACCTGTAAGAAGAGTGTCGCCGGGAGAAATTATTTCAGGTGAATTCCCAAGTTTTAACTCTATCGCTTTGGAACCCATGAGGTCGGCACTATAAATTCTTGCAAGTGAATTTTTTGGAACAGGAAACTTATTTTGAAGTGTGAGGGCTACAATAATATTTCCCGACATATCGGGATTAAAATACATATCGCTTACCTGGCCAACTTTAAATCCATTTATAAGTACCGGATTTGCAATTGACAAACCACTTACCATTTCGTATTCGGCAAAAACTATGGTTTGTTTATTAAAAATATCCTTTCCTTTAAGAAAATTATAACCCCAGATGAACAACCCGATGGCGACTATAAATGTAATTCCTATAAAGAGTTTTTTGTAAGTAGTCATAACAATAATGTTTTACTGATAAAGCATTTGCCTCAATTTATAAATGGCTTCTATCGAAATCAAAAATACTCAATATTAGCACAGTATGATATAAATATTTGTTATTTTTCGTTAAGAATTTGTTTTGCTTTCGAAATAGAAATTCTTTCATCATCTAAAAAAGCGACTGTAAAGGCATCCGGAAATCCTTTGCTTTTTATTGTCTTTTTGTAATTTTCTGCTTCTGAAAGGCTGTTAAACTTCCCGCTTGTATATTTATACATACCATTGTGTTCATACATATAGATGTTTGTTAGAGAGTTGAATCGTTTATCATCTTTTTTTATTTCAGAAGGTGTTACATAAAACTGAACTCTAAATGTAACAGCACTATTACTTTTTGCATGCTTGTTATTGTTTGAAGTTTTTTGTTCGGTATTGGCATTTTCTTGTCCTTCTACAACTTCTTTTCTGTAATCATATGCACCACTTTCACTTTCATAATCCCTTTTGTATTCTTTTACAGCACGGTAAATGGCAGAAGCCATGTAGGATTGGCCTTTTTCGGATAACAGAAATGCCTCTTCAGTGGAATTGCTGATATACCCCAGTTCTACTAAAACTGAAGGCATGGCTGTTCGCCATAAAACCAAAAATCCGGCCTGATGCACACCTCTGTCTTTTCTTCCTACCCTTTCTTTAAATTGCTTTTGAATACGGCTTGCCAGATCGAGACTTTGCATGAGATGTTCACTTTGAAACAGTGTAAGGCTGATAAGAGATTCCTCAGAATTTGGGTTGAAACCTGCATAAATATCCTGTTGATTTTCTTCCAGCATTATGGCTGCATTCTCTGTCATTGCAACTTCCATATTTCTTTTGGTACGTTTTTCTTCAACTCCCAGTGCATAAGTTTCTGCCCCATAAGGCGAATGTGAGTTATTTGAATTACAGTGAATTGAAATAAACAGGTCGGCATTGGCTTCGTTGGCAATTTGACCTCTGCGATGAAGTTCTACAAATTTGTCGGTTTTGCGTGTATAAACTACTTTAACACCACTTAAATTTTGCTCAATATAATGACCTGTTTTTAAAGCAACTGCAAGAGCAATATCTTTCTCTTTGCTCTTTTTTCCCATTGCTCCGGGATCTTTTCCGCCATGACCAGCGTCGATGACAATGGTTTTTATCTTCCCGGCATTTTGACTGAAAACACTAAAAGGCGAAAGGAAAAGAATGCTCAAAACAATACATAGATGTAAGATACGTTTCATAGAGTGTAATCTAATTTTTGGAATTATATTTGCAGCAAATATTTTCATAATTCAATGTAAACAAAAGTAATTAAAGCATTTTGCAAAATCGATTTACAGCCGGTATTTTATTAACATGCTATTGGTTATTATTTAATAGTTTTACTATTAACGCTACTAATGCTAATTCATTGCTTTTTAACGATTTTGATTATGGAATTCCACAAACTATTATACCCGATACAACAGAATCTATTACCCAACAACAACAGGATTCAATTTATCTGATTAACAGATTAAAAATTGATGGAACTGATACTTTAGGGATTGTTCTAAAAGATACTACTTTCAAATTAAATGATAGCAGCGACACTCTGGCTAAAAAAGCAAAGGAGGCCCAACTGGATGCCATGGTAGAGCGCATTGCAGTTGATTCAATAGTACAGGATATTAGAAACCGTAAGGTTTATATGTATGGGGGGGCTGTTATTAACTATCAGGATATCAGCCTAAAGGCCGCATATATTGAAATAGATTTTAATACTAATCAGGTATTTGCAAAAGGTATTTCCGATTCAACGGGAAAAATGACAGGTGTTCCCGAATTTACCGAGGGAGGGCAAACTTTTAAGGCTCAGGAAATGACCTATAATTTCGATACGAAAAAAGGAATTATTTCTAAAGTAATTACAGAAGATGATGCCGGGTTTTTGCATGGGCAGAAAGTAAAAAAACTGGATGATAATTCTATAAATGTTTACAAAGGGCAGTATACAACATGTAATTTGGAAGAGCATCCACATTATGCATTTAGGTTTAATAAGGCAAAGGTTATCCCTGATAGTAAAATAATTACTGGGCCGGCATATATGGAAATCGAAGGTATGCCAACTCCTCTTGGTGTTCCTTTCGGATATTTCCCGAATAAAATGGGTAGAAAGTCCGGTATCCTGGTTCCTACCTATGGAGAGTCGAAAAACCGTGGCTTTTATCTGGAAAATGGAGGTTATTATTGGGGAATTAACGAATATCTTGATTTCCAGATAACCGGAGATATTTATACCAGAGGCAGTTGGAGTGTTAAACCCAAAGTCAGGTATAAGAAACGTTACAAATATAGCGGGTCCTTCGATGGTGGTTATGCAAAAAATGTAGTGGGTACCAGTGGGGCTCCGGATTATTCAAAATCTACCGACTTCAGAGTAAAATGGACCCATCGTCAGGATCCTAAAGCTCGCCCCAGAAGTACCTTTACAGCTAATGTAAATATTGTGAGTTCTAACTTTGTGAAATATAATGTTGTTGATGTTAACGATTATCTTTCCAATGAATTCCAATCGAGTGTAGCATATCAAACAAACTGGGCTAGCAAATATTATTTAACTGCAAATATGAGCCATCGGCAGAATACGAAAAGCCATGCCGTTCAGGTAACTTTACCAGAATTAACATTTTCTGTAAACAGATTTTATCCCCTTAAAAGGGAAGGGGGAAAGAAAAGATTTTATGAGGATTTGACTGTATCTTATAGTATGAATGCAAAAAACACAATTAATACGCTCGACTCATTAATTTTCGATGGCAATACTTTAAAACGTAATATGCAAAATGGAATGGTGCACAAAATCCCAATAAGTTTGCCGCTGAAAGTTATGAAATATTTTAACCTAAGTACATCTGCTAACTTAACCGATAGAATGTATAGTTCAAGTGTTAGAAAATACTGGACCGATGAGACAATAATTATAAAAGAAGATACCATTGTTGGCTATATAAAAACAGATACTATTCCTGGTTTCAAAAATGCTATCGACTATAGTTTCACAACTAATTTAACCACCAAAGTTTACGGGATGGTGAAGTTTAAAAAAGGACCATTAAGAGCTATAAGACACGTTTTTACTCCCAGCATTGGATTTTCATATACTCCGGATTTTGGTACATCGCAATGGGGTTATTGGGATACATATACCGATACAACAGGAAATGTAATTCAATATTCAAAATTTGAAGGTTCTTTGTACGGCACACCACCCAATCAAAAATCAGGAAGGATTAACTTTAGTTTTGGTAATAATCTGGAAATTAAAGTCCCTTCCCGTAAGGATACTATTACAGGAATGAAAAAGATTTCATTAATTAAGAACTTTACCATTAGCGGAAGTTATGATTTGTCTGTAGACTCAATGAATATGTCAGTAATAACAATGAGTGGTAACACAGAGTTATGGAAAAATATGAGTCTTCGATACAGTTCTGTTTGGGATCCTTATGCGTTAGATAACGATGGGAAAAGGTCGGCCGAATATGAATGGAATGTGAGACGGAGGGTGCTAAGGTTGGACAATACCAGTT
>JBFFLX010000181.1:0-6623 GCA_041554435.1 Bacteroidales bacterium | reverse complement strand
GTGAACTTCATGAAGAATTAGCCGACAGTGTGGTATTTGTTGAGCGCATTACTTCAATTAATGATATTGAATTTACGGTTGGAGATGAATACGGAATGGTGATTGAGCAAATCGTTCCTAATGAAATTCCCCGAGATAGTGAGCAACTCCAAAAAATCAGAGAGAAAGCATTCAGCAAAGAAAATTTCAGAAAACGTCTGATTTCATCTGACGGCACACAAACGCTTCTTTCCATTAAGTTTACACCCTTTCCCGAAGATTGGCAAAGTGAGTACAAAACCAGTCCTGATGAACTGGCCGGGATGTCGGTGTTAAGCGTCATCAATAAAGAAAAATACAAATCACTGAATCCAAGGGCAGTGGGTGTGCCGATTATCAATCATGAGAAACGGGAATATTTTGCAGGAGAAACGAGTCGTGTTATGGGCATGGCTATTATACTGGCAATCGTCATATTAATTATTACTTTGCGTTCGGCCCGTGGCGTTGTTGTTCCGGTTGTATCAGCAATCAGCTCTATGATTGTAATTTATGGAGTAGTAGGATTTTTGGGAACTCCTGTCGATAATATGGTGTTGAGCTTTCCTTTCTTAATCGGGTTTGCCGTTTCCATTGCCTATTCCATCCATTTGTTTAGTTTTTTCCAACGGCATTTCCAGCAACACGGAATTCGTAAAGAAGCCATCATTTATTCTTTTGGTGAAGTGGGATGGTCGGTGTTGTTTACGGCATTGACTACAATAACCGCTTTGTTAAGCGCTCTTTTTATTCCAGTTAAAACTGTTCGTTTTATCGGACTTTCAACCGCCGGAATAGTAGCAGCCACATTTACAACCGTTATGATTCTAACTCCTGTTTTACTAAGTTTTGGTAAGAATAAAAAACAACATCCAAAATATTTAAAAATTAACCATTCAAAATTTGAAAACCGGTTATTCAACCTGGGGAAATGGATTTTGACTCATCCCAAAAAAATAACAGCCGTCTATTTACTTGCAATGGGATTGCTTGTTTGGGGAACTACAAAAGTAACTGTAGATACTAATTATAAAAAGACTCTGGGGACAAAAGTGGGTTATGTAAAAAATCTTATTGACTTCAGCAAAACAGAGCTGGGTTCTCTGTATTCATATGAAGTTATGATTGAACTACCGGAAGCGGGTTTGGCAAAAGAGCCAGAGGTTTTGCAGAAACTTGAACAATTGGAGGCCAAAGCTTTGGAATCATCTCTGGCTAAAAAATCAAGCTCAATACTCGATGTGGTTAAAGATATGAACCAGGTTTTGCACGAAGACAATCCGGAATATTACAAAATACCTGATAAGCGTGAATTGGTGGCTCAACTGTTACTGCTTTACGAAAACGCCGGGGGCACTGAGTCGGAGTATTGGGTGGATTATGACTACAAATACCTGCACTTGTCAATTCACCTGAGCGATATGACAGTAAAACAAATGACTCAGGATTTTAAGGAGGTTGCAAAATACGCAGAAGAATTATTTCCGAATTCTGACATAAATATAGTGGGAACCATTCCGCAGTTTATAAAAATGATTGGATATATCACTCATGGCCAGATTGTATCGTTTGGTATTGCCATGCTGGTTATAGCTTTACTGATGATGATTGTGTTTGGCAGCGTTAAAACCGGATTGATTGCGCTTATCCCAAATATTACTCCTGCTATTGTTATTGGTGGAATGATGGGATTTCTGGATATTCCCCTCGATTCCTCTACTGTTCTGGTAATACCTATGATTCTTGGACTTGCGGTGGATGATACCATTCATTTTATTAACCACAGTAAAATGGAGTTTATACGAACTAGGAATTATAAAGAGAGTATTCTGAAATCAATACGCTCGGTTGGTGTGGCGCTGGTATATACAACATTGGTGTTGAGTGCTAACTTCCTGACATATTTAACTTCCGAAGTAAAATTCTATTTTTTCCTTGGTATTCTGGCTATGTCGGGAATGATATCAGCATTGTTAGCGGACTTTTTTATTACCCCGCTGTTATTCAAACGGTTTAAAATCTTTGGTGAAGAAAAAACAGTCACTTATTCAACAATCAAAAACACTCTTAAAAATCAACTCGCTGGTTGAATTTTTTCAACGGATGACGGCAAATTTCAACCTGATTCTTCAATAAATAAAAAATTAATAGCTCAAATTAAAAAACTAATTATCATGAATTTAAAAAGAACATTATCAACATTTGTTTTGGCATTATCATTAACTTTTGCTTTTGGCCAAAATAACCTCAATTCAGTTTCTAAATCGTCAGAAAAACAAAAAAAGGAGGTTACACATAAACATTCAATAGGTTCTTCTATTTTTATGCTCTATAATCTCACTGAAGAATCCGCTGATTATGGATTACTTACGTATGGTTATCAGCTAACTAAAAAAGACCGCATTTTTGTCGAATATAATACATGGAAATATGCTGAACCCATGGGTACGTACGGAGATTCAGAAAAACTCTATCCGGGTTTTGTCAGAACTCATGGAATTGGTATTGGTTATCAACGGTTCCTTTGGAAAGGCTTATTTGCAACTGGCCAGGCAACCAACTTCAATAAGCAATATTACGATGAAGACGACAAAAAAATCCAAAAAGGTTATCAGCTCTATCTGCAATCTGGTATAGGATATCGTTTTGAATTCTTTAAAAAACGCATATTTATTGAACCTGCATGGTTAATAAAGTACTGGCCAATAGACACTAATGTCCCTGCTGAATTTGCGGCAATTGACGAGGGAACTCCTAAAACCATATGGGAGCCTAGTCTGAATTTCGGTTTCAAATTCTAATAATCAACAAATGTCATTTTATAGTCATGGCACTTAGCAATAATTGGATAATGCGGATTTGTTACTGGATTTTTTATGGTATGTTCTTGTGGATTAAAATATGCTTTGAAATCCTAAAAACGAAAGTCAATTTTAGTAAATACCATTATCATGAAAAAACCGGGTTTTTCAGTTCTTTATACGTCGCTTTATCAATAATTACTAGTGCTCAAAAAGATATCGATCAAGTACTCAGAATTACTATTGACAGGTATCAAAATCAAAAACGAATGTACAGAAGGTGCTATAAAACAGGGAAATAATGAAAGCATTAGGAATTACCACCTTACCCAAACCGGGAGCTTTAATTGACTCGATTCAATTACTTGATCTTCCTGAACTTTTCCCAAAGAAACAAGAAGTCGTAATTAAAGTACATGCAACATCTGTTAACATTGATGATATGCGTATTGCAGAAGGTACAGCTGCCGGTGGTGTGCCAGTAGGCCCCAATCCTAAACCTACCTTACCGGTAATTCCCGGAATGGATGTTTCAGGTGTTGTTGTAAAAGTTGGTTCAAAAGTCACAAATTTCAAACCTGGTGATGAGGTCTTTGGCATTTGTGATTCAAGAAAACGAAATGGAGCATGGGCAGAATACTGCTGTGCAAATGAGGCACATTTAGTATTAAAACCCAAAAAATGGAGTTTTCAGGAAGCTGCCGGCGTTGGTGTTGTGGCTAATGTTACCTGTTTTTCAGTTAATGCAGCTAAGGTAAAACAAGGTGATCGTTGCCTGGTAATAGGTGCTTCAGGAGGAATAGGTAGTACGATGGTTAAAATATTATGCAGCAGGGGAGCCGAAGTTACCGGAGTATGTAGTACCAAAAATATGGAACATGTACGAAAGCTTGGAGCAAAAAGGGTAATAGACTACACAAAAGAGAATTTTGCGGATGTACTTACTGTAGAGATAAGTCCAAAGCTTGATTTCGTTTTTGATTTCGTTGGAGGGAAAAAATCGGAGAAGGATGCATTAAAAGTTTTAAACAAAAAGGGCTCTTTTATAACATCTGTTGGTCCGGTATATTTTATAGGGGATAAAAAACTTGGAATAGTGAAACTTCTTCAGGTTTTCACCTACGTTTTTCTTAGAATGTTGATGAGCAACATAGGTGGGCCGCGTTATATCATGGCCAGCCCAACACAAAAAACATATAAAAAGCTAATTCCGGAGCTGGTACAAAAGAACATTCTTCCTCCCATTGATCATAAAATAGCATTTGATATAAACGCTCTTAAAGAAGCCATTTGCTATGTTTCATCGCATAGGGCAAAAGGCAAAGTGATAATGAGTATTAACAAAGAAAAAACAAATAGTTGACCAAAAGGAATAACATATGATAAAATCCTGATTATCACTAAATAATTGTACAAAAACATTTATAATTAAAGCTATGAAACAAAATAGAATTGAACATAACGCCTCACACACCGCCTTAATGGCCGTCATTTACAGGTTTCTTGCAACGAAAGAAACACGACAGGATTTTATAGGCCCTGATAATTTGGCTTATATTTTCATGCCATCCAAGGCAAGGTTCTTTTTATTATTTGCTTTTTTTCGAAATCTGTTCAAAAATAAATTACATGAAAAAGGCCCCGGATCTTATGAATATGTGACCGCGCGTACAAAGTTTTTCGATGATCTATTTATAAAAGAAGTCAGAAAAAACATTCTTCAGGTTGTATTTCTTGGAGCAGGATATGATACCCGGTCAATCAGGTATCAGGAATTTCTTGATGACACGAAAATATTTGAGTTAGATGCACCAACCACTCAAAACGAAAAAATAAAGCTTCTGAAAAAAAACAAAATAGACATCCCTGAAAATATAAACTTTGTGCCTATAGATTTCAATCTGGATGACCTAAAACAAACCCTCTTAAAGGCGGGTTATGATGCGACTAAAAGGACTTTGTTTATTTGGGAAGGTGTGTCAATGTATGTCACTGATCATACCGTAAATGCCACCTTAAGCTTTATAAGAAATACCGCCGAAAAAGGAAGCATTGTCGCATTCGACTATTTGTATTCATCTGTTATTCGCAATGAGTGCACCTATTATGGAGCACAAAAAATAGCTACTGTAGTTAAGGCTGGGGGAGAGTCATTTACTTTTGGAATTGAAGAAGGCAAAATAAAAGAGTTCCTTGATGACAAAGGTTTTACTCCAATGGCACACTATACTCCGGCAGAGTTTGAGAAAAAATATCTATACAGTGGTAACGGAGAATTTTTCGGAAAAATGTATGGATTTGCTTGTCATGTAGTGGCAACCAACCAAACAATTAATAATTAAAATTATGAAATCAAAAAAGAAAATATTCAGACTGTTATTATCTTTAATTTTTTCTGGATTTGTAATGTGGGTAGTTGGTGGACTTTATCACAATTTGATAATACCAGCAGTAAATAAAAATATACATCCTCATCACGAAGGACTTGGCATAACACTTCTTGCCTATATTATATTAGGCTTTTTAATGAGCTATTTCTATTTAAATTCAAAAGACAATATAGATTCGTTGTGGAAAGGAATCAAGACTGGTGCTATAATAGGAATTTTATGGGTATTCCCTCATGGATTAACTATGGCTGCTATACATGAATCATCTATTGGATATCAAATTAAAAATACTTTGTATCATGTTATAGAACAAGGCATAGGTGGCATAATTGTGTTTTGTATTTGCAAAAATAAAAAGACAATATCATGACAATAGAAAACAAAAAGACTAAAACTTGTTTAAAAACCAGGGCAAACTCAGGTATAGGAAAACAGGCAGCTGTACAATTAGCACAGGCCGGATTTCATGTTATCCTTGGTGCGGGTAACCGAAAACGCGGGGAGAATGCTCTTTCCGAAGTAAAAGAAAAATCGATTCTTGATGCAGCAAAAGTGATGCACCAACAAATTGAACATCTTGATGTATTAATCCATAACGCAGCCGACTTTGATATTACCCGTAAACTACCGGAAACATCCGTTGATGGTATAGAGACTATTTGGGCCACCAATCACATTGGACCAATAATTCTAACGAATGCTCTCATTGATTTGATACAGAAAAACAAACAGGGTAGAATTATTACAATTGCCTCACAAGGCTTGGTAATGCACCCAAAGCTTAAGGTTGACCTGAATGATCCTGGATTTAAGAAAAGAAAGTATAGTGACCTAAGGCGTATTATCAATCAAAACTTGCCCAAATAATGTATACCTACTGGCTTTCGGAACAATTAAGTAAAACGACCATTACGGTAAATTGTATTCGGGTAAGCAATGTAAAAGTGGATTTAAACAGATACCCTGATATTTCGGGCTTTAAAAAATTTCTTTATTCAATTAAAAGCCGATTTTCAATTTCAGCTGAAGATATGGCAAAAACCTATACCTGGTTGGCTACATCACCTTACCTGGACAAAACAACAGGAAAATACTTTAATAAAAAAAATAAGATTGTGAGCTCATCAGCATACAGTATGAATAAGAGAAATATTTTGGAGGTGATGGAATTATCAATGAGTTACGAACCATTTAAATCCATATCAATATGAAAAGACAGGAAAAAATCGATGTGAAAATCAAATTGATGCGCAATGTCTTTTTGCTCGTTCTGGGATTCCTTGCCCTGGGGGCTGTTGGAGGAGGAATAGTATTAATCATCTCACCAACTGGCGAGATGATGGGACTACCGCTATCTGAATTTAAGAATATGCCTTTTGATAGTTTCTTAATTCCCGGAATAATTTTATTGTCT
>JBFFLX010000180.1:0-6627 GCA_041554435.1 Bacteroidales bacterium | reverse complement strand
CCAGAAAAAGATTCTTGTTCTCAAATTCAAATTTATCAACTTCGAAAGGCTGAAATAAAAGTATAAATAAAAAAATTGATATGGCAATACCAAGGTGTAACCTGAAGTATGATTGCGTCAGGTGAATAAATTGATTTATTTCAAATTTTAATCAAAAATATGCTTTTATAACATAATACAAAAATTAATTGCCCATATAAATATTTGTAATATTTAGTTTTTTGTCCTGGAATAGGTTCAAAGATAGTCAGCCTTTATTGTAAGAACATCCTGCAAACACCCCAAACCAAACCCAATTTCCAAAAAAAATGTACCGGCCCCACATCGCCCAATGCCTGAACAAAAGCAATAGCCCGCTTTTTCTTCTTAATAATTGTTTAAAACCATTGAAAATAAGTTAATTACAAAACAGTTTATTACATATACCTGATATTTGATTAATTACTGAATTACTTCTTAATAAACCATGATGAGAATATCCGGCATTTATGAAGCTGCATATCTTCAATATTTGGTTGATTTAAAAAAATAGTCTGCATATAAGTTGTTGATTTACTTTGTGTTCAGATTTTGAAACCTAAAGATATTTTTTTTTATTTTTAGCGATAAATTTATTAGAAACGATAGAATGAAAAAGGCAGTTTATAAAATTCTACCTGAATATAACCTTATCATTGAGTACTATAGAGGAAAAATAAATTCTGAAGATATAATTGAGTTAAAAAAAAGAGAAGTACAGGATAAATTATACAATCCAAATTCAAATTTTATTATTGATTTTAGAAAATTAGAAACTCCGGCAGGTGCAGACTTTGGTTCTGCAGTAACGCGACTAAATGAATATTTTCAAAAACTGGGTTTAAAAGGCAAGGTTGCTATTTTAACATCCACACCCGATCACGTTGTATTAAGTGTATTAATGAAAAAGGTAAATAAGGATAGTTTAAATATAAGTACAGAACCCTTTTCGACTTTAAAAACAGCACTCAGGTTTGTTAACTGTAGCCCGGCGAATGATGATATAATCAAAAATATTTTGGATGAATTGGATGAAAGTTCATTTAACAATCTCAATACATGAAAATGGTTTTAATGAAGAATCGAAAATAAATACAATAAGATGAAGAAACTTCTATTTTACATTTCAGCTGTATTTACTCTATTATGGGGTATTGCTCATTTATTTCCAACGGCCGATGTAGTTAATGATTTTGGTGATATTTCCGCTGATAATAAATTAATTATTACTATGGAATGGATGGTTGAAGGATTTACACTAATATTTCTTGGCGCCTTAACAATACTTGTAACAATAATCGATATTGAAAGTAAACTGGCAAAGTATGTTTATATTTCCATTTCCATTATGCTCTTGTCGATGGCAGTACTTTCATTGTTTACAGGCTTTGGTGTGGACTTTCTTCCATTTAAACTTTGCCCGTTAATATTTACTGTTTCCGCTGTATTAATAATAATTGGATTGAACTTAAAAGCAGTAAATTCAAAAACAGTAATAAAACAAAAGTAAAAGCCATATTTCTAAATTCAGACAAAGCCAAACAACAATAACACATAAGAAATAGCCTGCTTTTACTTCATAAAAATTATTTAAAACCAATAAAAACTAAGGCTGTTTGAAATAAAAACTGTATGTAATTACCTGATATTGGGTTTAATTACTAACTTTACCTTTTAAAATAAACCTTGATGAGATTGTTAATAACCCGTTTAGGTGAACATACTTGTAATATATTGGGTGATGTGGGTTATTTGGTTAAGTATATAAGTAGTTAGGGCACACAAACACGAACGACACAGCAATAAAGTAAATCATGATAATTAAACCGATTTCAATAACTGGAGATAACTATAAAGAGTTGATTAAAATTGACGAGACAAGTTTTTGTTTTAATGAGGACTGGCTACAAAAAGTTATTCATGATAACCCTCAGACTTATCCGATTGAGAATTCGTTGAATGCAAATCAAAAAATTATCTCTTTAGGTCGCGAGATAAATAGTGGTGCTGGATATATTGATATTCTTTTACTCACTTCTAACGCCGAATTGATAATTGTAGAAACGAAACTTTGGAGAAATCCTGAAAAGTCAAGGACTGTTCTTGCTCAAGTGATTGATTATGCAAAAGAGTTAAGCAATTGGGGATATGATGATTTGAATGATGCTGTAATTATAGCACAACGGAATCAGAAATTGGATAAGACACGTTCGCTTCGAGAAATTATTGCAGATGAATTTCAAAATATTGACCAAACAGATTTCATTGATACTTTAGCACAAAACTTGCATTCTGGATTTTTAAGCCTAAGCATCGTTGGAGACAAAATTTCTCCTAATCTATTATTACTCTCCGATACAATTCAAAGTTCGCCTGGATTAAATTATACTTTATCGTTGATTGAAATGAAGTTGTTTAATTATGGCGAGGATATTATAATGATTCCTGACATTATTGGAAAAACAAAGGAAGTTGTTCGTGGAGTTGTTAAAGTGCAGTATGAGCAAGAAAAGCCGAAAGTTGAAATAAAGTACTTGGAGACTGAAAAACCTCAAAAGTCGAGAAAGAAAACGGATAGAGAAACATTCCTCTCACAATGCCCTGAAGATATTTCACCTCTTTTAGAAAGTTATCTGGATAAATGGCAAAATAATCAATATTTGTTGGTTTACTGGGGCGTAACAGGATTGAGTATAAGAAAACAACTTAATGATAAATGGACAACTATTATCGATATTTATCCAGATTGTATTTCTTTGATAACAAAACAAATGTCAGAAACGGCTCAAATACCTGACACAGTTTACAATGATTATTTAGAGGTTGTATTCGGAATTGACGGAATGAAATCGGCATATTCATCTAAAAAGAGATATATGAAATACGATTCTATGAGTACGGAGGATATTGAATTAATGATGGAATCGGTAGATGAATTAATTGATAAAATGATTAATAACCAGTAAATTACGTGCCCTAACACAGGCTAAAAAACAATAGCCTCCGTTCAGGCTTTGTAAGAAACATAAATTGAGTAAATTAACGATAAGAAATAGTAAAAACGAAAGCGGGTTAAAAACCAACACTGTTCATAGCACAATACGTTAGCATTCATGTAAACAGCAGAAAATACCATAAACTAATGCAGATAATTCAAAAAACATTCTTTTTAATCTTATTTGTGTGTCTGATTAAAACCACGATAGCACAAGAAAAGGTTGATTCCAATTGTTCGATTAGAATTTTGAATGAGTCAACAAAGTTTCAAGTGGACACATACCTGAAAAGACAAAAAGCCTTGATAAACATTAAATTAGCAAAAGATTGCAGCTTTAAAGATGATTCAGTTTTCTTACAATTGACTCAGATTACTGAGAACCAAGATTTATGCAATAGTATTACGCAAAAAATTGATAGTATATTAATCGTATTAGATAACGGAATTTATTGGAACTTAGACAAAGAACCACCAAAAGAACCTAAACGCTTTTATACACGAATGTTGACAAAGAAAGGGCAAGAAAATCAAGAGGTGGTTGACAGAATTCATTATCTGCAATTTTGTAGCCGATTTGATAATTCTAATGATTCTCCTTGTAGTGTTAGTGATATTTACAAAGTATATACTCAGATAAAATACATGGAAAATACAGTTCTTAAAGCAGTTTATAAAATAGATTTTAAAAATGAATTGACTGAAATAATAGAGTTTCAACCGATTACGAACTAAAATAATGATTATCAATACATAAAACACGAAACGCTAACACGCAAAATACGTATGCCGGGGGATGTTGGGTAATTTAAACTTTTGTACATTTAATAAAAATTGTAACGGTTTGACAAGTTGGAGCTTCGAAATCCCGGCCTCCTCATATTGCCATCCGTTATGCTTCATTAAAAAATAACAAATAACCAATGATAAAATTCTTTCGAAAAATTAGACAAACATTAATAGCTGAAAATAAGTTCAGTAAATATTTATTCTATGCAATTGGAGAAATTGTGCTTGTAGTAATTGGAATTTTGATAGCGCTTTCAATCAATAATTGGAATGATATCAGGAAGAATAGGATCGCAGAATTAAATATACTACAAGATATCAAGGCTTCTATTTCAACAGACATTCAACAATTAAAATTGCGAATTGAATTGTCTAAAACAGATGTCCAGAGTGCGAACATTATTCTGAATCATTTAGAAAAAAATCTTCCATACAATGACTCTCTCAATAAACACTTTGTAATTATAACATCAACGGGGGGTAAAGATTTCACCCCACAAATTTCAGCATATAAGGTACTGGAATCTAAGGGCGTTGATTTAATAAGTGATAACCAATTGAAAAAAAACATATTAAACCTGTATAATATTGACTATTATAAGTTGGTTTATGAATATGAGAATTTTCATAAAAACATCCACGATTATGGTAGACCTATTGCGAGATCTCTATTTAAAACAACTGTTAATAATACAGAACAATTTCCGGAATTACAACCAATTGATTATAAGTCTTTAAGATCTAACGTTGTACTAATTAACACATTAAAAATCATTATCAGCAACGACTTAAGAATCCAAAAGATGATAATTGACATAATTGAAGATTGTCAAGAGATAAATAATGCAATAGATGATGTTGAATTGAAAAAATAACGAAAGCATAAAAATAGATTATCATGAGAAACATTCTGCTTTTATATCTACTTATTATTACTATTAGTTCAGTTAAACTGTCTGCTCAGGGTGACTTAGAAGAGTGGCAATGGCAATGGGCAGAAAAAGCAGAGATTTATAATAGCTTTAGGCTTCATAAAATGTTTACCGACAATGATAACAATTTCTACTCATGTTATTGGTATATAGATTCTATTGCAATTGGTGATACTGTTTTCAGACATTACGGAAATTATCCGAACCAGCAGCATTTCGATTTGGCAATCGCCAAATTCGACCAGAATGGTAGATTTATTACTGCTGTAGATATTTATACATCGCCAAATAAATCCATATGGATGCCTCACATGGAAATAGGCCCTGACTCTAATATTGTTGTGTGTGGGACTTTTCCTGATACAGTCTTTATAAACCAAAATATAATAACATCAAAACATAAAGGATATGCTCCAAATATGTTTATTATTAAATTAAATTCAGATCTAGAATTTTTATGGAGCAAAACAATTTCTAGTTCAGTACAGGAGTTTTGTGGAGGTCTTGATATTGCTGAGGACAATTTTATCTATATATCTTCTACCCATGCATATTCAACACCGGATACTGTTGAAAGGATGGTTGACTATTTAGGTCAAGATTCTGCTCTTTTAGGCACCGGTTTAAATTCTATTTTAAAGATTGATATAAATGGTAATCTTATATGGAGGAAAGAAGTTCGAAGTTTTGCGAACGGCTATGCCGAAAGTAGTATGATAATTTGTGGTGACAATGGAGATATTTATAGCATAGGTACTGCTACTACGAGTTTCACTATTGATGATGATACATTGAATCATCCAGCTTATCCAAACTGGGGCGTGGCAAGTTATGTAGTTCATCTAAATAGAGAAGGTGAGACAAAAAGGGTTTTCTTCTCCGACCTTAATAATTTTGGATTTACTCAAACTTCAGGAGCGGAAGTCGATAAAAATGGAAACTACTATTTGGCTGGGATCGTTCTAGCATCAGGTATTTATGGTGCTGATACCATAACAATTCCACCGGGTAATAGAGGGCTGATAGTTATGAAATTAGATTCGTTATTTCAGCCTATATGGGCTAAGTATGTTGACGATTATACTAAAATTAACATATGGTTTCTAATTGATTTATTTGAAGATAAGTTATTTGTTGCTATGACCGGAAAAAGAGAGTTCTCTTTTGCAGGGATTGACTTTTCATTTAATAATAGATGGAAAGGTATATTAACTCAATTAGACACATCAGGTAATTTGATTTCTCATCAAATAATTGACCCCATATATAATATATATATAAACAAAATGATTGCTGATAACTGTGGTAATATTTTGGTTTCTGGTAAATTAGCAGCTGGTGAGGCCTATTTTGGAAACGATACAGTGGTAGCAACAATTCTTTACGAAACTTTTCATGCAAAGAATTTAACTGAACCGCTTCCAGAACTTGGATTACCTTCTGACACAACTAGTTGCGGTTCTTTAACTTTATATGCTCCGGAAGGATATATGTATTATCGATGGAATAATGAATTACTTAATCAGGAATATTATCAGGTTCAAAACTCAGAAATAGTAAATCTGCAAGTATCAAATGGTGATGGGTGTTGGATAGAAAATGAATGTAATGCGACAGTATTAGATGAAATATTGCTATCCCTGGGAAACGACACAACCATTTTATTAACCGACACATTAGAAATAAACACGAGTGATTTGTACGAATCCTACCTTTGGTCAACAGGTGACACAACACCAAATATTACTATTCCTGCAGAATTATTAGAATTAGGTAATAATCAAATTTGGTTAGAGATAAAAAATGGACCATGTTATTCATCGGATACGTTAAACGTTTTTGTAATAGATAATTCAAGTATATCTGAAACTGACAAACAATCTATTTTTCTTT
>JBFFLX010000179.1:0-6740 GCA_041554435.1 Bacteroidales bacterium | reverse complement strand
GGAATGTTAAAAGCATCGCAAAAACGTACAAAACGTGCTGCTTTTCTGGAAGCATTTATGTCGAGCACTCCAGCCAGATAATTCGGCTGATTAGCAACAATACCAACAGGCATTCCGTTAAATTTAGCATATCCTGTAACTATATTGGCCGCATAGTTTCTTTGAACTTCAAGAAATTCGGTATCATCAACAATAGCATGTATAACATCTTTAACATCATATGGTTTTGATGGTGAATCGGGAATAATCTGGTTAAGTAAATCTTCTTTTCTGTCGATGGGGTCATCACATTCGGTAGCAATTGGATCTTCAAGATTATTTTGTGGAAGGTAAGTAAGCAGTTTTCTTAAAATCAAAAAGCCTTCTTCTTCATCCTCGCTAATAAAATGAGCCACACCCGATTTTTTTCCATGAACATCGGGGCCACCTAAATCTTCTGTGGAAATATCTTCACCGGTAACCGTTTTTGCAACCTTTGGCCCGGTTACAAACATATAGGAGTTTTCCTTGCTCATCAAAATAAAATCGGTTAGAGCCGGAGAATAAACAGCACCTCCGGCACAAGGACCAAATATTGCCGAAAGTTGAGGAATAACCCCCGAGGCCATTATATTACGTTGGAAAATCTCTGCATAACCTGCCAAACTTTTAACCCCTTCCTGAATACGTGCTCCACCACTATCGTTAATTCCAATAACAGGTGCTCCAACCTTTAAAGCCTGATCCATAATCTTGCAAATTTTCTTTGCATAACTTTCTGATAATGAACCTCCTAAAATAGTAAAGTCTTGTGAAAACACATAAACTATTCTGCCGTCGATGGTGCCGTGACCGGTAATTACACCATCGGTAAGAAATTGCTGTTTGTCGAGCCCAAACTCATTGGAGTGGTGAGTGGCAAACATATCATATTCTTCAAAACTCCCCTCATCCAGAAGAAGGTGAATTCTTTCGCGAGCAGTATATTTTCCTTTTGCTCTTTGTGATTCAAGTCGCTTTTCTCCACCTGCTGAATAAGCCTCTTCTCTTTTGCTTAGAAGCTTTTGTATATTATCTTCAATGGTCATTGTATAAGATTTTTGCTTTTTTTCTGAAAGAAATGAAATTGTATACCCTTAAAACAAACTCATTAGTATATTTAAGTTTTGTTTGTAAAGGTTTTTGATGTTTCGCTTTTATTTTGAATTAGGATCTTCACAAAGTTCTGTAAGCACACCAAAAGTTGATTTTGGATGAAGAAATGCTATATTTAATCCTTCGGCACCTTTGCGTGGCTCCTTATCAATTAACCTAATACCTTTTTCTTCAGCATCCTTAAGAGCATTTTTAACTCCGTTTGAAGTTGCAAATGCAATATGATGAACTCCTTCACCGCGCTTTTCTATGAACTTACCTACTGCTCCTTCGGGATCGGTACTCTCCAATAATTCAAGTTTTGTTTGTCCTATTTTGAAAAATGCTGTTTTCACTTTTTGGTCTTTTACCTCTTCAATGGCATAACATTTTAGTCCAAGAATATTTTCATAGTAAGGAATTGCATCATCAAGACTTTTAACAGCAATACCAATATGTTCAATATGAGATAGTTCCATTGTTTAAATGTTTTTGTTAAATTTTTCACAAAAGTATATATTATTTTATACATGCAATTAATTAAAACAATAAATTTTCATAATTTATAAAGATTCTTTTTTGGGAGGGGAAACAGTTACGGGTTGCGGGTTATGAGTTGCATGTTGCAAGTTGCAGGCTTGCCTGCCGTGCTCCTACGCTGAAGCTTACGCTTGCGCCGAAGCTTCAGCGTAGGCACATGGCGCAAGCGTAAATGAAGTGTAGGCATGGCTTGCCTGCCGAAACTTTGTGTAGGCATGGCTTGCCTGCCGAAACTTTGTGTAGGCATGGCTTGCCTGCCGAAACTTTGTGTAGGCAGGTTCGTTTTGGTTATAACTTATAACTTTAGCGCACTCTAGCGCACTCATAACTCTAGGCACTTTTAACTTATAACTTTAGGCACTTTAGCGCACTTATAACTCAAGGCACTCTAGCGCACTCATAACTCTAGGCACTCTAGCGCACTCATAACTCTATGAACTCAAAAACCCTCCTCCCCCCGAAACAACCTGCCGATATTACTTCGGTGCTGGAAAATTATCAGCAGCATACAAACAATTAAATAATAAAATGTTGGGTTTATTCCGGCATAGATGAACTCTATTACAGGCAGTGATACCGACAATGCCATAGAGGATGCTGAAACATATTTGACTTTCCATTTCACCAGAAAATATATTGCCACCGAGCTAAACACAGCAATGGGAGCAATGAGTACGGAAGCGCCGAGAGTAGTGTTTACTCCTTTCCCTCCCCTGAATTTTAAAAATACGCTATAATTATGACCAAGTATAGAAGCCAAAGCCAGATAATAAACAAAATATTCGGGGGCATTTATATTCTGGTATTTATCGAAAAGTAAGAATACAGCCACAGGAATTAGCCCTTTGGCCATATCCAGTATTTGGGTAAGGGCCGAGATTTTCCTGCCGGCAACTCTTCTGGCGTTTGTGGAACCTACATTACCACTACCCAATTCCATAATATTTTTTCCCGTTTTGCTCTTTACCAGTATATATCCAAAGGGAACAGATCCCAGCAAATAGCTCAGCAGAAGAAATACTATGGAAAGTATTAGGCTCATTACTTATTCAATTTCTTCAAAATCGACAATGCTTCATCAACATGTTGTTCGGCTTTTGTTTGGGAGTTGAACATAAAAATAACCTCTCCCTCCTTATTAGCAACATAGGTAACTCTTCCGGGTATTAAGCCGAATAAATCACCCTTTACTCCAAAAAGTTTACGCACTTTTTTCTCAGTGTCGCTGAGAAGGGTATAGTTCAGATTATGTTTTTTTGCGAAATTAAGATGACTCTCCACCGATTGTGAACTAATACCAATTATCTCGGCATCAGCCTCGCGGAAAACCTCATACTGATCTCTGAAGGAGCAGGCTTCGGCAGTACATCCCGGTGTATCATCCTTGGGATAAAAATAAATTACCAGATTTTTCTTTCCTAGTACTGAAGAAATATCAAATGTATTTCCATATTGATCGGGCAGTGAAAATTCGGGAACTTTACTTCCCACTTGTATATTTTTCATTTCTTTATTGTTTAAAGTATTATCGTTAAAATTTAAATATAGTACAAAAAGTACAGTATATATGGCCAGATAGAAAAGGTAAAAATTGCGAAAACGCTTATACTTTTCATTGTCGGGATAGAGGTTCCCAAACAGACCTTTGATCTCTTTTATGAAAACAGGCTTTATATTAATTGTCCAGCTATCTGTTTTATACACAATTTTCCGGAAGCGACTTCGGTAAACACCCAAAGGTAGTCCCCACACAAAAAACAATATAAACCATATATGCTCCTTAATAAAATCCATAATCTACTTTTTGGGAGGTAAAGGAAAAAAGGCGCTGGTCTTTTTGATATAATCCTGATATTCAGGCTTTTTATCCTTAAGGGATTTTTCCAAAAGGCTTACGCCTGAAACTTTTATTATTAATAAAGTCATTAATATGGAGCCGATTACTTGCCAGTAATTTCCCGATGCCAGACAAAATAATCCGTAGGCCCACCATATGGCCGAATCTCCAAAATAGTTGGGATGCCGGGTATATTTCCACAGACCTGTATTTAATACCTTGCCTTTGTTTTCGGGCTTCGACTTAAACATCGACAGCTGATAATCGCCTCCGGCTTCGAATATAAATCCTATTATCCACACAATGATGGCTGCATAATCCAGCACATTTAACTGGTTGGAAGCGGTGGAATAATTGCTTGCCAGCAAGGGAAGAGAGATTAATAATATGAGGGCTCCCTGAAGTAAGAAAGTCTGGAAATAACTAAACCACCAATATCTCTCAGGCCCATAATCCTGCCTGAATTGCTGATAGCGATAATCTTCTCCCTTTCCAATGTTTCTGAGGGATAAATATACCGAAAGCCTCAAGCCCCATAGGCTTACCAGCACTAAAAGGATGACCTTTCTCAAATAAAAATCCCCTGACATAAAAAAATACCAGGCGTTTACAAATACGAATCCCATTCCCCAAAACAGGTCGACTATACTTACATTTTTTATAAAAATGCTTACAATCCATAAAAGTGTTACAAGAATTAAAATTATTAGTGAAGCCTCCAGAAAAAGTGTCGTCATAATTTTGTTTTTAATTTATTTTATCCGGTATAATATTATCTCGTTCCTTACTTACTATAGCAATAGCCGGATTTAATAGTATCGATAATTATTAATCGTCCAACATTGATTTTAATTATCGAAAAGTAAAGCCACCGCATTGGCACCTATGCCGGCATGCATGCCTATTACGGGTGAAATATTTATCACCGACAAGGGCTTTTTGCCAGTTATTTCCTGCATTTTCATGGATGTTTCATTGGCACCACTTTCATTATGGGCGTGCAATACAACATAATTCCATATTTTTTTGCCCTTAGTGATTTTGCTTATATGTTTAAAAATCTTTTTCAAACTTGCATTCTGACTGAAAGTCTTTCCAAAGAGCAACGAATTTCCTTTTTCATCCATGGATATCACAGGATTTAATCCAAGAGTTTTGGCTATCATGCCTTTGGTTCCGGAAACTCTTCCTCCCTTAATCATATATTTCAAATCCCTTACGCTCACAAATATCTTGGCATTGTCGCGCCAGGTGGCAAGTTTATTCTTTATGCTTTCAAAGGATTCCCCATTCTCTATGCTTTGTGCCGTTTTCAATACCATTAATCCCAATGCCCCGGAAAGGTTTCTGCTGTCGAAGGAAAAGATTTCGGTATCGAACTCCTTTTTTATACGTTCTGCTGCCTTGCAACTGCTCTCATATGTACCACTAAACTTTCCCGTAAGGTGAAGAGAAATAATATAATCGTAATGCGATGCCAACTGAGAATATACATTGATGAAGGCATGCTCGTTTATTTGTGAAGTTGTGGGAAAAGCCTCCTCACTTTCCAGCAGATCGTAAAACTGCTCAGGCTGAACGGTTATCTTATCCAGATAATGATTATCGCCGAAGTTGAGGTTTATAGGCAGCATGTTTATCTGATAATAATCCAGTAAATCCTGAGGTAAATCGCAGGTAGAATCGGTTACTAAGGCAATATTCCACTTTCTGTTTACCACTACTTCATTCTGGCGAACCATATCATCTACCTTCTGAAAGGTAATGGTACTATAGTCTTTAAGGTCGTGAAATAATTCTGCAGGTTTGTTTGTATGTACATGTATACGACAAATATCTTCCGAGCCTGCTACTACTACCGAGTCGCCTGCAGCAGTTAAAATTTTCTGTAGTTCAGGCTTTTTTATGTTTAATCCCTTAAGGATGGCTTCTGTACAATAACGGTGTTCTATATCTTCCTCCAGCACATCTTCGGTATGTATCAGACTAATATTCTGAAAGGAATTATTTGCCAGATCACGTATGTTTCGGTGTTTCACAAAGTCGATTATACCTTGTATAAATAGTACAAAACCTTTGGCCCCGGCATCTACCACCCCATATTTGTTAAGTGCTTTTAGTTTGGTGGTGGTTTCCTTTAGGGATTTTTCTGCTGTTTCCAGCGATTCGATAAGTACATTTTTAAAATCCTGACCGAGGGATTTCTTCTTATAGATAAATTCCGACCAGTCTTTTATAACCGTCAGTATTGTTCCTTCCACAGGATTTGAAATTGCCTCATAGATATATGGTATGGATCGTTTCACGCTTTCGGCAAATTCATTCAGACTAATAACATGTTTGTCCTGGGTTTCCTTGCTCAGTCCATATAAAAACTGCGCGAATATTACACCCGAATTACCTCTGGCACCCATTAGTGCGGCTTCGGCAATTTTGTTGACTGTAGTCTTATATGATTTATGAGGTTTTATATTGTCGATTACCGAGCGTATAGTAGAAGCAAGATTTGTTCCAGTATCCTTATCCCTCACCGGAAACACATTTATCTCATTAATTTCATACTGATTTTGCAGTATTTGATTACCCCCCGACACAAATGCGTAGTATAAAAATTTGCCATTTATCTCCTGAACTTGCAGCTGACTCATATCCGTAAATCCTTTTTAGTAAAAATAGTAAAAAAATAGAATGCAATTATATAATAAATTTTTGGGTTGCGGGTTGCGGGTTGCGGGATGCGAGATGCGTGTTGCGTGTTGCGAGTTGCAAGTTCATTTTGGGCTTCAAATTTAACTCAAGGCACTTCATGTTTACGGCAGGTAAATCGTGGGTAAGATACCTTCGGTGTAAAGTGCGCTTCGCGCGTAATTGATTGTAATTTATTGTAGGCGGAGTTTCATATAACACACTAAAATTTAATGAAATACTACAAATTACGGCGTTAGCCACATTACTAAATTAACTTCAATTCGATGAACTCTATGAACTCTAGGCACTCCATGAACTTCATAATTGAAAATTGATAATTGAAAATGGACAATGAAGACTGGTGACTGGCGACTGGTGACTGGTCATTGGTTATTGGTAATTGGTCATTGGTCATTGGTCATTGTTCATTAGTGGTAAAACAAAAAACTCATAACTCATAACTTGTAACTCTAGGCACTCTATGAACTCTATGAACTCTATGAACTTTTTTAAAATGTTGCATGTTGCAAGTGTCAGGTCGCAGGCTTGCCTGCCGAAACTT
>JBFFLX010000178.1:0-6749 GCA_041554435.1 Bacteroidales bacterium | reverse complement strand
CCCACAAGTTTTAAGGAAAGTAGAGGATTATCCATATTATAAGCCGTTTGCATGGCTATAATTGCTCCAGTAAATATGGAAATTATAGCAACTATTCCAATGGAGTTGGTGCCCAAATCCTGGAAATCCATCATTAACTGACGTCTGAAAACCTTACCTTTATCCGGCCTTTTAAAAGCCTGAAACATCAGTACAGCATATTCACCTATTTCGGCAACTATATTCATTTAAAACTATAATTTATTGTTTATTATGTCAGCTAAGTTAATCAAAAAGAATTTTTAGTTTTGCTTTTGTAACAAAGGTTTTCTTTTTTCGTTAACATTATAACGTTTTTTAAGATTTATGAAAATTACAATACTCAAAATATTAGCAGTTTTATTAGTGATGATGTTTATGGTAACATCTTGTGCCTCAAAGCGCACAGGCTATAAACATAAAAGGAAAAAGAAGGACTGTGGCTGTTCTTCATATACATATCTAAACGCTGATAAAACGTTTTATTATACTGACTATCAAATTGTATAAAATTGCAATTGTTAGAAAAACAAATTTCATTGAAGCAAAGTAATATGCCAAAAGAGGCCATAGATTATTCTGGTCTCTGCCTAAAACATGCATAAGCGAATAGTTTTCTATCATATCAAAAATGCCAGCAAGTACCGTTATTAACATAATCAGGCTTGCAAAGTTTTTGGAAGTTTGTTTGTAAAAACCTTCGGAGAGTATAGAAGTCCAGATAATCAAAAAACTCACGTAAAACAAAATGAAAAGATAGTCGAAACCTATACTAAAGGCTGCCAGATTTAAATTATTATTATCAGCCCAATAATTAATAATATCATTACTTGAGTTTATATTCCCTGCTAATTCAAATGAAATTATTCCAAAATTTATATTTCCCCTCTGAAGCTCAATGTCAATAAAAATCAAAACAATATAGGCCAACAAACTTCCTAATAAGGTGTAGTATAATAGTTTCTTCTTCATTTTTTCAACGAAAGTAATAATTTTAAGGTTTCCACAAAAAGGCCATAGTTTACAGAGTTTAAAAATCAATATGTTTATTATTAACTTTTAGGTAAGTCTTTATCAGCCTCATGCGGTATTCCGCTACCCATTCACGGATTTCCGCAATATATTCAAATTTCTTATTTAGAACCAATCAAAACTACTCCCTATAGTTATTTTATAACACTATGCATTTGAATAAGTTATGTGATAAAATAACAATTGTAATCTTCTGAAATTCAATTTCGGAACGCCTCTTGCCTAAGGATTAATATGCCATTATCAACCAACATATCAATCAAGGGCAAAATTGCTGAAATCATTGATGATGATAAGGGAAGAAACATACGCATAGTTTGTAATAGTGAGCATGTTTTGATAAAGATGAGGGACCTTCATGATATAGGCCTTGGTGACTCTATTAACATTGAGGGCAACATCGATATTAAATCTCTGGAAGTTAACGAAATAGAAATAAATATCAATAAATATTAATTTCCGTCGGTTGGCGGTTTAAAAAAATCAATATTATGGGCATTAAACGAAAAACGTATTTAGAGGCTGCCATGGATAAGGGTTATTCGCGTCGCGACTTCATGAAGTTGGGAGCAATGATGACCGCTTTTATGGGTCTCGAATCGAGTATGGTAGGTCAGGTTACCAAGGCCATGGAGAAGGCTGCCAGAATTCCAATTATTTGGTTGCATGGTCAGGAATGTACATGCTGTAGCGAGTCATTTATAAGATCATCGCATCCCCTTGTTGCCGATATTCTATTGGATTTGGTATCATTGGATTATACCGAAACACTGATGGCTCCTTCCGGGCATCAGGCAGAGAAATCCTTGCATGACACCATGACCAACTATCACGGAAAGTATCTTCTCTGTGTTGAGGGATCAATTCCAACCAAAGAGCAGGGAGTGTATTGTTGTATTGGTGGAAAAACATTTGAAAATATAGTAGAAGAAGCTGCTGAAGGTGCAAAAGCGATTATAGCCTGGGGAAGTTGTGCATCCAATGGATGTGTACAATCTGCCAAACCTAATCCAACAGGAGCAACACCCATACATGAAATTATTAAAGGAAAACCTATTATAAACGTACCCGGATGTCCTCCAATTGCTGAGGTTATGGCCGGAGTTGTGGTTCATTTGTTAACATTCGACAGAATACCTGAACTCGACAGGCTACACAGGCCCAAAGCATTTTATTCAAGAAGGGTACACGATACATGTTACCGTCGTCCGAATTATGATGCCGGTTTGTTTGTAGAGTCATTCGACGATGAGAACGCCAAAAAAGGATATTGTTTGTACAAAATGGGATGTAAAGGTCCTGTTACTTACAATGCCTGTGGCGTAATCAGATGGAATAATGGAGTAAGTTTTCCTATTCAATCGGGTCATCCTTGTATAGGATGTAGCGAAGAAAACTTCTGGGATAACGGAGGTTTTTACAAACGATTACCAAACTTCCCTGGTTTTGGAATTGAATCCAATGCCGACAAGGTTGGTTTAGGATTGGGAATTGCTACCGGAGTTGGAGTTACTGCTCATGCTGTTGTAACAAACATAAGAAAGCGTAAACTGATAACCAATGGTGAGTGTGAACAAAAGGATGTTGAATAGTAAACGAAAGGAGGATATATTATGAGTCAAAGAATAGTTGTTGATCCTATTACAAGGATAGAAGGCCACCTGAGGGTGGAAATAGAAGTAAAAGACGGAAAAATAGTTGATGCATATAGTTCGGGAACTATGGTTCGCGGAATGGAACTTATTTTAAAAGGACGCGATCCCAGAGATGCATGGGCTTTTACAGAAAGAGTTTGTGGTGTATGTACAACAGTGCATGCTTTAGCTTCGGTGAGGAGTGTGGAAAATGCACTTGGCATTGTGGTACCACCTAATGCCGACCTTGTGAGAAACCTTATGTTTTGTTCACAAATGATGCAGGATCATGTGGTGCATTTTTATCATCTACATGCTCTCGACTGGGTTGATGTGGTATCTTGTTTGAGTGCCGATCCCGCCCAAACCTCAGCACTTGCGCAAAGCATTTCCAACTGGCCAAAGAGTTCAGTGGGATATTTTAAAGATATACAAAAGAGAATCAAGAAGTTTGTAGATAGCGGACAGTTAGGAATTTTTGCCAATGGTTATTGGGGTCATAAGGCCTACAAACTTCCGGCTGAAGCAAACCTAATGGCTGTTGCTCACTATCTTGAAGCCCTCGAATGGCAAAAAGAAATAGTTAAGGTTCATACCATTTTTGGAGGTAAAAATCCTCATCCTAACTATCTTGTGGGAGGAGTTCCTTTGTCGGTTAACCTTAACGAATCAAATGCTTTAAATGCAGAACGACTTGCTTATGTTAAGCAATTGCTCGACGACGCGAAAACATTTATCGACCAGGTATATATTCCTGATTTAATGGCTATTGCATCTTTTTACAAGGATTGGGGCGCCATTGGTGGCGGATTGGAAAATTATCTTTCCTATGGTGATCTTCCAACAAATGGATATAATGATGTTTCCAGTTTCAAATTCCCGAGAGGAATTATCATGGGACGCGACATTAGTAAAATCCATGAAATTGACGGCACAGATCCTGACCAAATTAAAGAGTTTATTGCTCACTCATATTATGATTATGATAGTGGTGATAAGAGTGGTAAGCACCCTTGGGAAGGACAAACTAATCTGAATTACACCGGTCCTAAACCTCCTTACGATCAACTAAATGTGGATGGAAAATACAGTTGGTTAAAAACTCCTCGTTGGAAGGGTAATGCCATGGAAGTTGGTCCGTTGGCCAGAGTATTGGTAGGATATGCTTCCGGAAGAGAGGATTATAAAGAAGTTGTGGAAGGCGCTCTTGGGCAACTTAATGTTCCTGTTGGAGCATTATTTTCAACCCTTGGACGTACAGCAGCTCGTGGACTGGAAACCAAACTTGTTGCCAACTGGGCACAGGAATTTTTCGACTCACTCATTTCTAACATTAAAAATGGCGATTCACGTATGCATAGCGATTATATGTGGGATCCAAAAGACTGGCCTGATGAGGCTAAAGGTGTTGGTATGACAGAGGCTCCAAGAGGCGCATTGGCTCACTGGTCGGTAATTAAAGACAAGAAACTGGATAATTATCAACTTGTTGTACCAAGTACCTGGAATGCTTCTCCAAGAGATGAGAGAGGACAAATGTCGGCTTATGAAGCCTCATTAATTGGAACCCCAGTCGCTGATCCTGAAAGTCCGCTGGAACTATTAAGAACAATACATTCATTCGACCCATGTATTGCCTGTGCAGTACATGTTTACGATGAGAAAGGAAGTTATGTTCATCAAATTCAAACTTTTTAGTCATGAACAGATATGCGAAAATTGAAAAAACATTAATGCACCCCAAATATGTTTGGCAACTGCCTGTTAGGTTTTATCACTGGATAAATGCCCTTGTGGTTGTTATCCTTGGTATTACAGGTTATATTATTGGCAATCCGCCGGGAATAACAACAACAGCAGAAGCCTCTTTTGGATATTGGTTTGGAACCGTTAGGTTTATTCACTTTGTGGCTGCCTATGTGTTCTTCTTTAATTTTATATTCAGACTTTACTGGGGTTTTGTTGGTAATAAATTTGCTAAATGGAAAAACTTTATTCCCTATACCAAAGCCCATTGGGTTGATATGTGGGAAGTATTAAAAGTAGACATATTCCAGGTTAAATGCAACAGGAATCCAAATCTGGGTCATAATGCATTGGCAAGTTTTACCTACTTCCTTACTTTTATAGTATTTCTTTTACAAACGTTAACGGGATTTGGAATTTATGCCGCCATGAGCCCCAGTTGGTTTCCACAACTATTTAACTGGATACCTTCTGTTTTGGGCGGCGACATAGCAACCCGACAAATTCATCATATTTTGATGTGGTTCTTTGCCTTATTTGCTATTGTACATGTTTATCTTGTTTTCTATCACGACTATATAGAAAAGAATGGTGTAACTTCTTCTATGATAGGAGGATGGAAATTTCAGGATAAGGATAAAATAGAAAGAGAAAAGGACTAGATTAAAAATGTTTTAATAATTAATGCTTAAACCTTTTTGTTTTCAATGGGTTTAAGCATTTTTTATTTGCTTATTTTCTTAAATTTACAAAATGACAGTATCTAAAATTGATAACAAAATCCTGATAATGGGCCTGGGTAATATATTACTCAACGATGAGGGAATAGGAGTGCAGGTGGTAAGAGAAATGGAAAACCTAAAACTTCCTGATAATGTTGATTTGCTGGATGGGGGAACCGGTGGCTTCGTTTTACTTTCCCTGTTTCAGGATTATAATATTATCATTATCATAGATGCTACTCTGGGCGATGAAGAAATTGGTAACATTAAAGTGTTGGAACCCAAATTTTCAAGCGATTTCCCAAAATCCTTGAGTACTCATGAGTTGGGCATGAAAGATATGATAGAATCGGCTATGCTGTTGGAAAAAGTACCTAAACTTTATTTAGTGGCTGTAAACATAAATCCACAACAGGATATGGATATGAAAGTAAGTCCTGTGATGATGAAAAAAGTACCAGAAATTATTGATATAGTTCTTGAAATTCTGGAAGAGTTGAAATAGAATTATTCAATACTTTTCAAAAACTTTTTTCTCACAATTAATTTCACCGAACGTGGAACAATTTCAAAGTATAATGGCGAATGCCCCAATGATTCTCCATCTGTTTCCAGGAATAAGTTATTGCCCGGATTACATTCAATTACAAAGTTTTTACCTCTAAAAGTTTCAACCTCTTTCATATTTATAAAAGAACCATCATAAAGATTTTTAATATTCCTGATAACTCTCAGTTTTGAAGTCTTTCTTACCAAAGTAACATCAAATAATCCATCATCAGAAACGGCATTTGGCAATTGCATCATTCCACCGCCATTATATTTACAAATACCTATGCTTAATGTAAAAACTTTACCACTGAAAACCTGTTTATTATCAGCGCTTATTGTAAGGTTAGTATATGTATATTGAAACAAACTTTGCAAAAGATTAATAAGGTATACCAGCACTCCGCCTCTCCCCTTTTCCTTTGAAAGATTGGTTTTTTTTGCCACCAAAGCATCATAACCCATTCCGGCAATATTCACGAAATATCTGTCTTCTTTTTCGCTAGTATGTTCATAATTTACCTTTCCAACATCCTGTAAAAAAGTATTGCCATTTTTAATGGCTTTTATCATTTTTTCGTAGGATTGATGCATTCCGTAATGACGGCCCCAGTCGTTGCCTGTTCCAACGGTTATCAGGCCTAATGTAATTTCTTTTGTGTTATAACGTGTTTGTTGGAATAACCCATTAACAACCTCATTCATAGTGCCATCGCCACCAACTATGATTATTTTTTTATACCCTTTTTGCTGTATTGAATCTCTGCTTATGTCGATAGCATGAAAAGCCCTCTCACTAAAAACATAATCTAATTTTAATCCCGATTGATCGAGCAGGGATTTAATTTCGGGCCATTCACGTTCGCATCTTCTGCTGCCAGCATGAAGGTTTACGATTACTAACCAATTGTTGTTTTCAGAACTCATAAGTCAACTTTTAGTTTCTTCTTCTGATTTTGTTTTTCAGCATATAACGACTGCAAGTATTTGTATTTCAGATAGGTGGCATGTGAATTATTATAAGAAACTTTTAGTCCGGTTGAGCCAT
>JBFFLX010000177.1:0-6855 GCA_041554435.1 Bacteroidales bacterium | reverse complement strand
GTTTTAAGATAATTTAATGCTTTTAGAGAAGATTCGCTGCCCATTAACCTTCCCGGGGTTTCATTGCAGAGATACTCCAGATTTTTATAGGCATCTTTACTGTTTATTGCATTTTCAAAAATATTCCTAATCATTAAGGAATCTTCGGTTTGCGGAAATACTGATACTGACAACACAGCCAGCAATACTGTAAATATTGTTTTCATGCGATAAAAGTAGAAAATTAATTTTTGAATAATTACTTTGTGGTAATTATAATTCATATCCTTATCAGAGAATAATTGAACTTTTTATCAAAAAAAATAGCGGTTAGTAAACAACCGCCATTTTTTTTGTAATTCAAAATTACTTCTTTTACAGTTTTTCAATATTATATCCGGCATCTTTAACAGCCTTTGTAATATCTTTTTCTGTAGTTTCAGTAGAATTTACTGTAAGAATTTTTTGTGGATTTTCAATATCTACATTCCAATCTTTAATTCCTTTAACTGCATTTAATCCGGGAGTTACTTTTGCAACACATCCGTTACAGTTAATATTTGTTTTAAATTTTAGTTCTTGCATATTATTTTTATTTAAATGATTTTTCAAAATTACTATCTATAATTTCTATTGTGTTTTACTTTTTTGACTTTTTCTTATAATTTTTTGACTAAATTTTACTCAGTTTTAATCTTAAACTATTGCTTACTACTGAAACTGAACTAAGGGCCATTGCTGCTCCGGCAATCATAGGATCGAGGAGGAAGCCGTTGAATGAATACAAAACTCCTGCGGCTATAGGAATTCCTATAATGTTATAAATAAATGCCCAGAAAAGGTTCTGACGAATTCCTTTTACAGTTTTTGATGATAGTTTAAAAGCCTTTGGAATGGCTTCAAGGTCGGATGTAATTATTGTCATTTTGGCTACATCCATTGCTATATCGCTTCCTTTTCCCATTGCAATGCTGATGTTTGCCTGAGCAAGGGCATGTGAGTCGTTTATGCCATCACCAGCCATGGCTACTGTCTTACCTTTTTCCTGCAGTTTTATGATAAAGTTTGCTTTGTCGGCAGGAAGCATATCTCCCTGAAAACCACTTAGATTAAGAGAGTCAGCAACTGCTTTGGCGGTTTCAGAGTTGTCACCAGTAAGCATATAAACATCAATATTCATTTTCTTTAGTTTTTCTATTGCTGATTTTGAACTGTTTTTAATCTTGTCAACAATTGAAATTATTGCAATAAGTTCATTTTCATCAGCAAAAAAGACAACAGTATTGGCTTGTTTTTGCCACCCATCAATAAGTGATTTTAATTTATCAGATATTTGAATTTTATTCTCTTTGATAAAACTATGGTTTCCTACAAAAAATTTCTTTTCATCGGGAGTTGTAGCAACTGCACCCCTACCTGTGATACTTTCAAATGAACTGACCTCGACTGTATTATGTTTTTCTTTTTTAATTTCATTAACGATAGCTTCTGCCAAAGGGTGCTCTGATTTATTCTCAATGGCAAGAAGTAGGTCAGAATATTTGTTTTTATAATCATCAGATTTCCAAACAATACCACTAACACTTGGCTTGCCTTCGGTAATGGTTCCTGTTTTATCCAGCACAAGTACATCTACTTTATGTGCTATTTCCAGACTCTCTGCATCTTTAATCAGGATGTTATTTTCAGCACCAATCCCAACCCCGACCATAATTGCGGTTGGTGTTGCGAGGCCTAAGGCACATGGACAAGCTATAACCAGAACTGCCACAGAGGTCAATAATGCATGAGTGAATGCTGCTTCTCCTCCCAATATCATCCATGTTGCGAATGTGATGATTGAAATGCTCATTACTACAGGCACAAAAATACCGGCAATTTTATCCACATATTTTTGGACCGGAGCCTTGCTGCCCTGGGCCTGCTGCACCATTTTTATAATCTGCGAAAGCATAGTTTCCGATCCAACTTTTTCAGCCTTGAAGGTAAAACTACCTTTCTGATTAATTGTTCCGGCAAATACTTTATCGTCTTTTGCTTTTTCAACAGGAACAGGCTCGCCGCTTATCATGCTTTCATCAACAAATGAACTTCCTGACATTATACTACCGTCAACCGGGATTTTTTCACCCGGACGCACAACAACCATATAATCTTTCTCTACTTCACTAATTGGAATTTCCTTTTCCTGTCCTCCAATGACGACTTTTAATGTTTTTGGCTGCATGCCCATTAGTTTTTTCAATGCAGAAGAAGTATTCGATTTTGCCTTTTCTTCAAGTAATTTCCCAAGGGAGATAAAAGTTATAATTACCGTTGCGGCCTCATAATATACGTGAGGTTCAATTCCCTGCGATAGCCAAAACTGTGGGAATAGAGTGTTAAACAAACTGTATAAAAAAGCAATTCCGGTGCTCAGGGCCACAAGGGTGTCCATATTTGCTTTTTTATGACGCGCTTGTTTCCAGGCATTTATATAAAACGTTTGTCCAAAATAAAACAATATCGGTATTGCTAAAACCAGTGATATCCAATTGCTGTATTGCCAGGAGGAGAAAAACATTCCAAGGATAAAAACAGGTGTTGTTAGAATTGCTGACCACAGCGTTCTGCTTTTTATTTCTCTATAATATTTGTTTTGCAGTTCTGCCTGGATCTCTGATGGATTTTCAGCGTCTAATATTAGGTCGTATCCTATTCCTCTTACAGCATTTTGTAATTTGTTTATTGTGGTTGAATCTTTATATTTAACTGTAACAGTATTGGTAGCGAAATTAACGCTCGCATTTTCAACACCTTCAGTATGTGAAAGTGTCGACTCCACACTTGTTGCGCAACCGGCACAAGTCATTCCTTTTACAGGAAATATCTCAGTTTTTATTAAGTCTTTTTTAGTATCCATAATATTATATTTAATTACGGATACAAAAGTCCTAAATAGTTAAAGTATGGTTGTTATAATATTTTGTGGTTGTTTTATAAGATTTTGCTTAAATAGCATCAAGATTGGCATGCCCCGGCTTATGAGATGCCTTAAAGGCAGAAGGTGTCATCCCGGTTTCTTTTTTAAACTGAGTTGAAAGATATGCTACATTGCTATAGTTTAGTAGGAATGCAATTTCAGATAATGTTAATTCGTTATAAAATAATAATTCTTTAACTTTCTCAATTTTTTGTTTGGAAATAAATTTTTCAATTGTAATTCCTTCTATCGATGAGAATAATCTGCTCATATATGAATATTCATGGTTTAGTTTTTCTGCTAAATAATCAGAATAGTTTACCCTTAACTCTTCAGTACCGTAATGAATATGATTGATTATTAGCGATTTAATTTGCGAAACAAGTTTTGATTGAGAGTTGTCAAGTATTTCAAACCCAAGTTTTTGAAGGTTTTCACTTATTTTGAATTCCTGCTCTTTTGTAAGTTTTTCTTCTAAGTCAACCTGTCCCAATTCAACTGATTTATAATTAATAGATAAGCCATTAAGTACCGATTTTACAGCACTAATACATCTAGGACATACCATGTTTTTAATATACAGTTTATGGTAATTCATCGAAATTTTAAATGATGTTAATAAACAAAACTAATAATTATTTATTAAAGCTAGGAAAAATGGAGATATCTCATTTTGTAAAACAACCTTTGATACACTGATATTGAAGAACTTTTTATTATCGAGTGGAAAACTTATATGCAGTTTTTGAAAAATATTTTTCACCAGGCTCTAAAACTACCGATGGGAAAGATTTTTGATTTGGTGTATCAGGATAATGCTGAGTTTCTAAACAAAGTCCTGTGCGCTTACCATAAGTTCCGCCATCAGGTCTTGTGAGTGTGCCATCCAGGAAATTACCACTATAAAACTGAACTCCGGGGTCATCGCTAAAAACTTCCATATATCTGCCTGAGGCAGGATGTAAAACTGATGCTACTTTTTTGAAAGTATTCTGGTTGTTTAGTGCCCAGCAATGATCATATCCATTACCTAATATAAGTTGTTCGTCATTTTGTTCAATATCTTTTCCGACTGCCTTTGGTGTTCTGAAATCGAATGGAGTGTTTTCAACTGATTTAAATTTTCCGGTGGGGATTAAAATATTATCCACACTTACAATTTTATCAGCATCTATGCTTAAAACATTATCGAGTATATTTTTTGAAAAGTCGCCCGACAAATTAAAATATGAGTGCTGAGTAAAATTTACTATTGTCTTTTTATCGGTAGTAGCCTCATATTTAACTTCTAAAGTATTGTCGATACTAAGGGTGTAAGTAACTGTTGATGTTAAAGTTCCCGGAAATCCTTCTTCCCCATCCTTACTTACATAACTAAGAATTAAAGATGCATAATTATCAGTTATTTTTTCTTTAGCCGACCATATAACTTTATCAAATCCCTTATTTCCTCCATGCAGGCAATTAGTGCCATCATTTTTTTCTAATTGAAATGATTTACCATCCAGTTCAAATTTTCCATTGGCAATTCTATTTCCATATCTTCCGATAATAGCGCCGAAATAACTTGGGTTTTTAATGTATTGTTTCAGATTATCAAAGCCTAATACAATATTTTCATATTTGCCGTTTTTGTCAGGGGCTGTCCATGATGTAATAATTCCACCATAAGTAATCACATCAATTTGCATCCCTGCTTTGTTTTTCAATGTGTATTTTTCAATGGCCTGTCCGTCGGGTGTAGTGCCGAATTTGTTTTTGTTGATCTCCACAAATGCTTCCATTGATTTTGTGATTTACTAAACACTCCAAATCCCCATTCACCATTCACCAATGACCAATGACCAATGACCAATGACCAATGACCAACGACCAATGACCCTGCCTCGCCGGCAGGCAGGCAATGACCAATGACCAACGACCAATGACCAACGACCATTAACTACTTAACCAATTCCATTACCTGTGAATATACATTTTTGGCATTGAAGCCCAATTTCTCATCTAAAACATTATACGGTGCTGAGAAACCAAATGAATTTAATCCGAATACTTTTCCATCTGTACCCACAAGTCCTTCTAATGTAACAGGTAGCCCTGCTGTTAAACCAAATTTTTTAAATCCTTTAGGTAAAACAGATTCTTGATATTCAGCGCTTTGAGTTCTGAATAATCCTTCAGAAGGAACTGAAACTATACGACATTTTATGCCTTCTTTTTCAAGCAGTTCTAAGCCTTCAAACAAAGTACTTACTTCCGAACCGCTAGCAAGCAAAATAATATCAGGAGTGCCTTCAGTATCTTTAACTATATATGCTCCTTTACAAGCAAGACTGGCTTCTTCAAAACGTGAACCTGTTGTTGGTAAATCTTTTACACCTTGGCGGGATAGGATTAAAGCTGTAGGAGTATCAGTATTTTCCATAGCCATTTTCCAGGCAACAGTTGTTTCTGCAGCATCTGCAGGACGTAATACCAATAATGAGTTTTTATGTTTATGGTTTTGAAGTTTCTCCATCAAGCGGATCTGTGCTTCCTGCTCAACAGGCTGATGAGTAGGACCATCTTCCCCCACACGGAATGCATCGTGCGACCATATATATTTTACAGGAAGTTCCTGAAGTGCGGCCATACGAATAGCAGGTTTCATATAATCGCTGAAAACGAAGAATGTTCCGCAGGCAACAGTTACACCACCATGTAAGGCCATTCCATTCATTAAGGTTGCCATGGTTAATTCGCTTACACCTGCCTGGAGAAATTTACCACTAAAATCATTTTTAGTAAAAGCCTTTGTCTTTTTCAGGAAACCGTCTGTTTTGTCTGAATTTGACAGGTCTGCAGAAGAAACTATCATGTTTTCAACTTTTTCAGCAAATACTGATAGCACAGCTGCAGATGCTGCACGTGTTGCAATTCCTGATTTTTGTTCAATTTTAGAATAATCTATTTCAGGAATAGTATTTGAATAAAAACCTGCAAGTTTCGCCGCTAATTCAGGATTTTCTGCTTCCCATTTGGCTTGTGCCGATTTCTTCTCAGCAGCAGCCGAAATCAAAAATTGTTTGCGCTTTTCATAATATTCCTTCACCTCAGGGAAAATCTGGAATGGATTTTTTGGGTCCCCGCCCAGGTTTTCAATGGTTTTTGCCAGAGATGCTCCAGCAGCCCCCAATGGCTGTCCGTGAGTGGATACCATTCTTTCAAAATTTTCACCACTTTCGGTAACTGCCGATTTACCCATTATAGTCTTTCCTATTATTAGAGTCGGCCTTTCGGTTTCTGCATTAGCTTCTTTTAGTGAATTGCGAATTTCCTCTGGATTATTGCCATCTATTGTGATTACCTTCCAGTTCCATGATTCGTATTTTTTCGCTGTATCTTCTGCTGTTACTTCATAGGTTTCAGTTGACAACTGAATATCATTAGAGTCGTAGAACATTATTAGGTTACTTAGTCCAAGCACACCTGCAATACGACCACCACCTTGTGAAATTTCTTCCTGTATTCCGCCATCAGAAATAAATGTATAGGTTTTGTGTGCCATCCACTCGCCAAAGCGGGCAACTAAAAATCTTTCAGTAATGGCAGCACCTATTGCCATCACATGACCTTGTCCTAATGGTCCTGAAGTGTTTTCAATACCTCTCTCCACATCTACTTCCGGATGGCCCGGAGTTATGCTTCCCCACTGACGGAAATTTTTGCAATCTTCCATGCTGTAATTTCCTGTTAATGCAAGTTGAGCATAAAGCATTGGTGACATATGTCCTGGATCAAGGAAAAATCTGTCGCGATTTGCCCATTTCATATCCGAAGGGTCATAGTTCAAAAACTCTGAATATAAAATGTTTATAAAATCTGCTCCGCCCATGGCACCTCCCGGATGTCCTGATTTTGCTTTTTCCACCATC
>JBFFLX010000176.1:0-6893 GCA_041554435.1 Bacteroidales bacterium | reverse complement strand
TGGAAGAACTGGAAAAGCACCTTATTAAAAATTAATTAGAAATTATGGAGATTAAATGGAAAACAACATCAATGTCAGAAGTCACGATTTTGTGCTTGGACAATAGCATTATATCTCAAAAAATAATAATTGGCTAGTCTAAAAGTATATGAGAGAAACTAAAAATTCATATTTGTTTATAAGGCGCATAATTTCGCTTTTCATAACTATTTTAATATTACAAAATATAAGTTATGCTTTAAGCAACATTGAATCTGATTCATTAATCGATAAAAAGGTAGAAGAGTTATTATTAAAGATGACCACCGAAGAAAAAATTGGTCAGATGACAAATATCGGACTAACTGCTATTTGTGAGGGTGAATTTTGGAATGATGCCGATTCATTAATTATTGACACCTCTGAATTAAGGTATATGATTGATAAATACCATATCGGTTCAGTACAAGGGAAAGGAAAATATCCGCCTTCGAAAGAAGAGTGGCATAGAATTATTAAACAAATACAGGATTTTGCAATCAACGAAACTCGCCTGGGTATTCCTGTTTTATACGGAATAGATGGAATTCACGGCGCAAATTACACTGCTTCTTCTGTTCTGTTTCCCCAACAAATAGCATGTGCAGCAACATGGAATACTGAATTTGCAGAGAAAATGGGTAAAGTAACTTCCTATGAACTTAAAGCATCTTCAATACCATGGAACTTTTCTCCGGTTCTGGATATTTCGGGCCAGCCTCTATGGGGCAGAATTTTTGAAACTTTTGGAGAAGATACTTATATAGCCGCAGAAATGGGTGAAGCATTTACCAGAGGGGCTCAGTCAAATGATATTTCCAACGATTTCTCAACTGCAGTTTGCCTCAAGCATTTTATTGGATATGGTAATCCCAATAATGGAAAGGACAGATCAACAGCAAAAATGACCGAATATGAATTACGACAATATTACCTACCTCCTTTTGAAAAAAGTATAGAAGCCGGTGCATTGACGATAATGCTGAATTCAGGATCAATCAATGGTATTCCTGGACATATCGACAGCCATTTGATAAACGATATATTAAAAGGAGAACTTGGCTTTGAAGGCTTTGTAATTTCCGACTGGGACGATATGACAAAGTTAGTTAATGCATATAAAGTAGCAAAAGACACTAAAGAAGCAACAAAACTCTCGGTAATGGCAGGAATGGATATGTGCATGGTTCCTTATAATGAAAGTTTTGCCGTTAGCCTGATGGAACTTGTGGAGGAAGGTGAAGTGCCCATAGAAAGGATTAATGATGCCACAAGAAGAATTTTGAAAGTTAAGTTTAAGTTGGGTTTATTTGAAAAGCCTTATACAAATCCCGATGATTACCCTCTTTTTGGTTCTGATAAATTTATTGAATACAGTTATAATGCTGCTAAAGAAAGTATTACGCTTTTAAAAAACGAATCAAATATTCTGCCTTTAGGAAAAAATACCAAAGTTTTGGTGACTGGTCCTACAGCAAACTCCATTAACCATTTAAATGGAGCATGGTCGAGAACCTGGAGCGGAATTCAAACTGAATATAATGATAATGACAAATTAAGTGTTCTGCAGGCAATTGAAAATAAACTGGGAAGTAATAATGTATTTTATTCTCCGGGCTCAGGAATTGACGAAAATATTAATGACGATAAGGTTTATAAGTTGGCAAAAAAGAGTGATATTATTATTGCATGTCTGGGTGAAAATCCGGCAACAGAAAAGCCAAGTGATATAGATCAACTCGAATTGCCAGAAGCACAACAGCAACTTATTAAAAACCTGGCAAAATCAGGAAAACCTATAATTATTGTTTTACTTCAGTCTAGACCTAGGATAATACGTGAAATTGAAAAATTATCCAAAGGAATTATTATGGCTTATTTGCCAGGACATGAGGGTGGCAAAGCCATAGCAGATATAATTATGGGCGATATTAATCCAAGTGGTCATCTGCCTTATACTTATCCTCGCTATTCTGGTTCCATATGGAATTATAATCACAAAGCTAGTGAGGCTGTTGATAGAAACTTTGAATTAAATGCCTTCATACCCCAGTATGAATTTGGGGAAGGACTTTCTTATACCGATTTTGAGTATTCAAACCTGGTGTTAAGCACTGATACACTTATAAATAATGATACTTTAAAAATAACTATAGAAGTAAAAAACATAGGTGACAGATATGGCAAAACTGTGGCACAATTATATACAAAAGATGTTGTTGCATCCATTTCACCTGATGTTAAAAACTTAAAAAGATTTACAAAAACAGCACTCAATGCCGGCGAAAGTAAAACACTGACTTTTTATTTGAATAAAAACGATTTGGCTTTTGTAAATACAAATAATGAATGGGTAACTGAAGAAGGTGAGTTTCAGTTATTAGTTGGGGGTAGTCCTTCTGAATTACAAAAAATTAGTTTCTATTATAAGAATTATCAATAAAAATGAAATTATTCACTTAATCTTTAACAATATGAGGAAATTCTTTACTTTATTTATGCTTATGAGTTTTGCATTTGGACTAAATGCACAATTCATCTACAACGATTACGATGACAACCAGAACATTACATTCTTTGGTTGGGAGAACAATCCGGTACTCGTTGCAAACCCAGACCCTAGTGGTATAAACACTAGTGCTAATGTTGCTCAATACGACAGAACGTGGCAACAGTATTCTAATGTTTATACCAATACTCTTCCAGGTGCAATCGATTTTACCACTGGAACCATATTTTCTATTAAAGTTTATTCACCCATTGCATGTGATGTTTTATTTAAACTGGAAAATGGAGCAGGAGCTTTTACTGAAAGGCTTTTATCGATAACCACACCAAATACCTGGGTACAATTGGATTTTGATTTTACGGGAGAAGCATCAGAAACTTACGATAAAATTGTAATTTTCTTTGACTTTGCCACCTGGGATCCAAACACTTACTATTTTGATGAAGTAGAAGGACCGAATTATGTTGGTAGTGTTGGCAAACCTTTATTGGCAACTGATGTTCAAGATAATTTCGAAGACAATGGATGGGGAACTATTAATGATTGGATATTCCAAAATCCTGGTATGGATCCACTTCCAACTACTGCTGACCCTGTTGATGCAGCAAACACTGTTGCCGATTATAATAGAACCGGAGCTTTTGAATGGGCAAATGCACAGGCAGAATTAGACCACAGAATGGATCTTACAAACAGAAATGTTTTTGAAATGAGAGTTTATTTCCCATCTTCAAATGATTATACAGGAGCTTTAACTCCTACGGCAGCCATAAAACTTCAAAATAGTTTACTGGGTGGCGATGCATGGACAACACAAACTGTGGTAAGCCAAACTGTTACTGATTTCGACCAGTGGGTTACTCTTACTTTTGATTTTAGTTCTGCTTCTGAAAATGAAGACTATGACAAAATTGTAATCCAATTTGGTGGAGAAGGCCACTGGGTTCCCGGTCAGTTTTATTTCGATGATCTTGAATTGTTGCCATGGTATGCTGAAACACCTTATACTTACAATAATTTCGATGAAATTCAAAATGTTGAATTTACCGGATGGCCAAACGGACCAGTTTTAGTTTCTAACCCTGATGCATCAGGAATAAATACAAGTGCAAACGTTGGTGAGTGGGTTCGTACCACTGAACAATATGCTCATATGTATACCATACTTGATGGACCAATTAACTTTGACGAAGGAACAAACTTCCAGTTTAAAATATATTCACCAATAGTTTGCAATGTTTTATTCAAACTGGAAGATCAAAATAATTCAGCAGTATTTGTTCAACAATCGATGACTGTATGGGACCTTAACGAATGGGCACAATTAAATTTCGATTTCCCTGATTCCCCAAATGGAACATACGACAAAATAATCATCTTCATCGATTTTGAATCAACAACCGATAATACATTTTATATAGATGATATTACTGGACCTAACTGGGATGGTAATAAGCCTGTACTTGAGTTAAATGTACAAGACAATTTTGAAGATGATGGTTGGGGAACCATTGAAGAATGGATTTTCCAGGACCCTGCAATGGATCCATTAGTAATTGTTACTGACCCTGAAGATGCTACAAATCATGTTGCTGATTACAACCGTTCGGGAACCTTTGAGTGGACAAATGCTCAAACTATTTTAAACCACAGAATGGATTTATCGGAGAGAAATAAATTTGAATTATCGGTATATTTCCCATCTACAAATGATTATACTGGTTCGTTAACACCAACAGCGGCAATAAAACTTCAAAATAGTTTATTGGGTGGCATGGCATGGACCACACAAACTGAGGTTGTACAAACGGTTACAGAATTTGATCAGTGGGTAACTTTATTGTTTGATTTCGAAGCAGTTAAAGACAGTATTAATTATGACCAAATAGTTGTACAACTTGGTGGTGAAGGCCATTGGACAGCTGCTCAATTCTATTTCGACGATTTATATCTAAAACATGTTCCTTATATTACTGTTGAATCACCTAATGGAGGCGAGATGCTTGATCAGGGATCTTATTTCGATATAGAATGGGATTATGATTATTGGGAAGGTGATGTAAAAATTGAATTATTGAAAACAGATACGGAACCACAATTATTGGCCATACGCCCTGCATCTGATACAGTTTTCTCATGGTTCGTATTTGCCGACCTGGAACCGGCATCCGACTATAAGATTGCAATTACATCAAATGATGATGTTATGCCAACAGATACCAGTGACGCTACATTTACAGTTGTTTTAGTTGATGTATTAGTTTCCAATTTTACAGCCGAGCCTACTATTTTCAGTACAGCTGATAGTACACTATTTACAGATCAAACAACAGGAAGCCCTTCATCATGGGTATGGACATTTGAGGGTGGTACACCTGCAACTTATGAGGGCCAAAATCCGCCCTATATTCACTATGATACACCTGGAACATATGATGTAACATTAGTTGTTACTAATGATGATGGCAGCGACACTATGCTGAAAGAAGACTTTATAGAAGTGGTTGTTGCCCCTATGGCCGAATTTACTGCCAGCGAAACAGTAATACTTGCAGGACAATCTACTAATTTTATAAGTTCTTCACAGGGTGATAATCTAACTTATGAATGGTATTTTGAAGGAGGTACTCCTGAAACATCATCTGATGAAAATCCATCGGATATTTTCTACAATGAAATTGGATTCTTCGATGTACAATTAATAGTTTCCAATGAGTATGGTTCCGACACTTTACTTATGGTGGATTATATTGAAGCAAAACCTGTTGGTACAATTGACAATGAAGAAAATTCTATTTCTGTTTTTCCAAATCCGGCTAGCGAACAACTATTTATTAAAACCTCAACTACTATGAATTTAAAAATTCATTTGATAGATATTTATGGTGCAACAGTTGGAGAATATATTCTAGAAAACAAAAATAATATTAACGTAAGCAATTTGAGTTCAGGTTTATATATAATAAGCATTGAGAATCTGGACACAAAAAATGTTACTCTTAAAAAGGTAATTATACAAAACTAATTTATAGAAAATTAAAATTTATAACATGAAATATATAATAACATTATTTACGCTAGTGATGTTCGCATTTACAGTAAATGCACAATACATCTATAATGATTTTGATGCAAATCAAAATGAAACTTTTATATCTTGGCCTAATCCGCTAACTATTATTTCTAATCCTGATGTATCAGGAATAAATACCAGTGCTAATGTTGCTGAAGTTGTTAGGTCAACTACACAATGGGCAAATGTATATTGTGATATTAACGGTACAATTGACTTTTCCACTGGTACAATTTTTGAATTAAAAGTTCATTCACCAATAACATGTGAAGTTCTTTTCAAATTGGAATCTGCTAATGGTAATTTTACTGAAATAGGTGCAAACGTAACAACAGTAAATGAATGGACTCTACTTAGTTATGATTTTACCGGGGCAGAGTCAGGCTTATACAATAAGATAGTGATTTTCTTTGATTTTGCATCAACAACCGACAATACATTCTATTTTGATGATGTAACAGGTCCAAATTATGCTGCAGGTCCAGATGGTGACCAGGTTGACTTACCTGTTACTTTTGATGATGAGGATGTAATATACGCATTGACAGATTTTGGTGGCAACCAATCTGAAATTATTGTTGATCCAACAGATGCAACAAATATGGTTGCTCAATCATTAAAAACTGAAGGTGCTGAAACATGGGCAGGAACAACAGTAGGAGGTACTTTAGGATTTGCAAGTCCTATACCTTTTACAGAAGGTTCAACAACAATGACTGTTGCTGTATGGTCTCCACTGTCGGGCATTCCAGTTCGCTTGAAAGTAGAAGATGCTACTGATCCAACAAAATCAGTTGAAACCGAAGCAACAACAAGCATGAGTGAAGCCTGGGAAACTTTAGTATTTGATTTTAGCAATGAAGCAGAAGGTACAGCAGAAATTGATTTCTCCTATACTTATAACAAAGCTTCCATTTTCTTCAATTTCGGCTCGAACGGAACAGGATTAACTTATTTTTGGGATGATATGTTTTTCTATGATCCTACAGGAATTAACAATTCTAAAGTAGAATCTTTAAATGTATATCCTAATCCAGCAACTAATAACATTTACATTGCAAATAGCGAAAAATTATCTGAAATAAGTATCTATTCTGTTAATGGTAAAATGGTTTACAATTCCAATAATCCATCAAACACAATAGATATCAGTAATTTAACCAGTGGCACCTATGCCATTAGGGCTATGGATTTATCAGGAAAAATTTATACGAAATCTTTAATAATTAAATAATTATTATACCAGTAAGTTTTCTCATGAAAAGCAGGGTTTAAGCCCTGCTTTTTTTTTGG
>JBFFLX010000175.1:0-6938 GCA_041554435.1 Bacteroidales bacterium | reverse complement strand
TTCCTCAGGTTTAATTAGTTTGTCTATTTCATTTATTAATTCAACTTTAAGTTTATTTACCTCATCAATATCTATATCCGAGTACATTTTTCTATTTAAAGCAATAAGTAAAACACGTGCTTCATCAATATTTTTAAGAATTGGCATGGCCTCATAAAAACTTCTTAGGGCATCTTCCTTATTTCCTTTTTCAGAGTATTTTTTGCCTTCGCTCAACTTTTGTTTTATCTCTGTCTTTCCTGAACTAATAAGGTTTCTATAGTAAAATGTCAGTTCCTTTTTATTGGCATAAGCAATAGCATAAACTTCTTTCTTCTTTCTATCGTAATAGCTGTATGCTTTTAGTCCATTAACATTAGCTTTTGAAAACGAAACACTTTTTGATAAAAATGCCTCTTCAGATTTGCCATTAACATTTGAAATATCAAGACTATTATTGGTTTCTATTTCTACTTGTATACTTTGAATAAGTTTATCTTTGGCAAGCATTTCATATTTAGCCTTCAAATCGCCGGACTCTTCTTCATTTGTATTTATACCGGAGATAAACCCCAGCAGGTATTCGCTTTCGGGATACATTTCCATGCGCTTGTAATAATCCGTCCATTCTGGTTTTTGTGCATAAAGATTAAAGCTGAAAACAGTAACTAATAGCAGGATAAATAATTTATAATTCATAGATATATATTTTCAATGAGTTTTATTTTACATCTGATTTATGTACAAATCCTGTTTTATTTCCTCTCAACTGGATTTTATAAAAAGAACCGTTTTTCTCTATTACTTTAAACTCGAGACCACCAGGAAGTTTGCCCACAACCTTTGAATTCTTGTCAGGCAATTCGTAAATATCCACTCTGTCGCCACTATTACCTTTAATTTCTACTTTATCTGCTAGTGCTAAATCAGCATTTGCATTAGTAAAGGTATAAGCTTGAACAGGCCTTCCTATATCTTCAAGGTATGCATTCAAACTAATACCTGATTTGGCTCTTTTTACAGCCTCTGAGTATTTGTCATTTGTATAGTCTAGTTCATATGCAATTGTATAATATTCCAATGCATCATCGTAGTCGCCAACCATTTCATAAATAATACCTAAATTATATGCTGCTTTAGGATTATAGGAATCGGCTTCGAACATTGCATAAATTGTAGGGAATGCGCGATCGAGATCACCATTATCTATCAACTCAATGGCTTCTTTACTTTTCTTTCTAAATTCCTTTAATTGAATTTTTTCAAATTCATAGTCCATATATCGATAACCAGGAGCAAAATAGTTTACAAACTGGCGTGCAATAACCTTCATATATGATTCTGCCATTGCTTCGGCACGAGGTATACCGGATTTTTGATCGTCACACTTTTGAATACTATTGGAATATTCCGCCGATTTTGTACCTATAATTTGTGCTGTTTCAACCGACACCATTTTCATTGTTCCTTTAACTGTTACTGTTCTTTTAAGGCAATTGGAGCCGGAAGAACTTGCCAAACCCAACAAACTTGTTCCTCTCTCATCAACACTTGTATAACTTACATTTCCCATAATAATCACATCCAAACCAAGCAAACGGCCAACTTCGGCTGCTGAATTTTCATCGATGGCTCCGCTAAGCGACAGGCGTTGCTCTTTCATGACTTTTTCCAACTGCTCCCGCTCTATTATTTGATAGAAGTCGGTTTTCACTCCCTTCACGAAAGTACGGCCTTCATTCCCCTTCTTTAATCCGAAATAAGCGCTACCCTCATCATAGATACCCCGGTATTGCCTTAACAAATCAGATATTAAGTAGTTTGTAATCACCTTATTTAAACGGCGATTATTATCACAACTAATCTCAAGTACTCCTATCTTTTCAACATCATAAAAGGGTTTTTCAGGTGAGTGCAAAATGAAACATTCTACATTCTGAGATATTAATATTTGATAACTGGAAAAAAGCAGGATTAATAATAGTATTCTAGACTTCATATAACGTTTTAATTTTTTAGTTTAAAAACCTTTACATTTTTACGATTACAAGCCTTTAAAAGTTCATTTCTTTTACCCATAAAGTCTTGTTCTTTTATTTCTTCTAAAATTTTCTGTGCAAAATCAAATTCTCCTAATTCACGGTACATTTCAGCTAATAATAATTTTTCTTCCTCATAAGTGGGATTAAATATCTTTATAAGATTCAACAGATTCTCTCTTAGTAGAGATTCCCTCTCCTCCAATATGATTGTGTTTACAGGAATGTTATACCTCACTATATCGTTTAACTCATGCCATAGCAATATTCTTAGATAGGATTCTCTTTCATGATTATCGGCAAAATTATCTTCTAGAAGCTTGCAATAATATCTTGCCTGCCCCAATAAATCTTCTGAATTACGAACCACAAACAAATCACCTGGCACTGAAACACTACGTATATTATATGTATCCATTTTGGTGTCAAGAATTTGTTCAGCATCATCTTTCCAAAAGTTTTTATTGCATTCAGGACAGATTAATATTCGGGAGGTATTTGGTATGATGGGCGTTGTATCAGCCTTGCCATCGGAAAATAAAATTGACTCAAATACGTGATACGACAGTATTTCTAATGTCTGAACATATTTTGCGCAATAGGGGCAAGTTAATATGGTATTATCAATCAGTGTCATAATGTGTGTTACGAAACAAAGATAATAATTTTTACTGTTATTTATATAACAATGTTAAAAATAATCTTATCTTTGAGCAACTAAATTAATTTTAACAAACACATTTTATAAAAATGAAGAAAATTTTACTAGCATTATCAGTCATGTTAGCGGTAGTAATTACTATGCCTGCAAACTCTCAAAACACAAAGTCAATTAAAAAAGAAGTTAAGAAAAGGGCCATGCGTGATGCCCGTAAAGAAGCCAAGAAACTTTCCAAAGATGGTTTTAAAGTAGCGCCGGGTCAAATGCCAATGGACAAGCAGATTGAAGCCACCTGGATTAAACGCTATGAAAGTGACGAAAAAGGAAATAAAAAATGGTTCGTCGCTGATGCAAGATCTGTTGGTGAGACCCATTCAGCAGCAAAAATGCAAGCCTATGAAGTAGCTAAAGTAAATTTAGCCGGGCAAATTGGTACAGAAATAGCGGGTTTGATAGAAACCACTATTGCTAATGCTCAGCTAAATGCAGAAGAAGCAGCATCGGTAACAGAAACTGTTGCAACATTTAAATCGATAGTAGGATCAAAATTAGGAAGAACCTCAACTTTTTTTGAAGCAGACAGAACTGTTGGCAAAAACTCAGAAGTATACGTAACAGTTGGTTATAGTTATTATTCTGCTGTGGAAATGGCTAAAGATCTAATAAGAAAAGAACTTAAAAACCAAGCCAAGGTTCAGTCAGAAAAAATAGATAAAATACTCGACTTTTAATATATAAGGAAAAGATTTATGGTACGCTTAGCAAAAATATTTGTTTTAAGCCTGGTTATTGTATTTCCTTTTTCAAATGTATTTTCACAAACTTTTGATGAATTTAAAAATCAAATAAGAGAAGAGTATGATACCTTTGAGAAAGAAACCCAGGATAAGTTTGATAATTTCGTTGAAGGTATTGATAAGGAGTTTGCTACTTACTTAAGTGAAAACTTTGGGAGTTATGATATAGGCCATGAAGAATTTAAACCTGACTCCCCAAAACCTGCAGAAATGCCTGAGGCAGAAGAAGTAATAAACGATGCCTTTAAAATGGAATATGTTGTAAAACCAACTGCAACTACATTTCAGGCTAGTGTTTATCCGAGTATTAAGAAGTCGGAAGACTCTACATTTCCCATAAAACTTGTAAATGTAAGATTTCTTGGATGGCCGCTCGAATTTAAAGCAGATAAGGCCTATTCAGAAATACTCTTCGAGAATCCTTCGCCTGAAAGCATTAGTAAATATTGGAAGGAAATGGCAGATGTAAATTATAATCATCTGCTGTTTCAAATTTCAGAAGTCGCCAATACCCTGAACATTAATCAGTGGGGATATTTTCAACTTTTGAAAAGCATAAGCGAGCAAATTTACCCTGCAGACAAAAATTTGCAGGTTTTGTTCCAGTGGGCAATGCTTTCCAGAAGCAGGTATAAAGTAAAAGTTGGATATAGTAATAATAATTTGTTTTTATTAATTCCATCAATTTACAAAATGTATAATATTGATTATGTTAAACTTAACGATATCGACTACTATGTACTTGATGGGAAAGGAGAAAAAATAAACACTTATGAAAAGGACTTTCCCGAATCAGATAAAATTATGGATGTTACCATAAAAAGTCCTTTTTATACTGATCCTATAAAAAAATCCAAGGAATTCAAGTTCAATTATGATAATACAGATTATAAAGTACGGCTTGATTTTGATGGAGAAATGATAAACTTTTATAAAACCATTCCTTTATCTGATGTAAGTGTCTATTTTAATTCAGTTATTAATTCCAGAAGTAAAAATTCCATAAAAGAGGCTTTTACACCAATACTTACCGGAAAAAGCGATATTGAAAAAATTAACATTTTATTGAGTTTTGTACAACAAGCCTTCGACTATAAAACCGACCAGCAGGTGTTTGGTACAGAGCGTTACTTCTTTGCTGATGAATTGCTGAATTATCCCTATGCAGATTGTGAAGATCGTTCAATTTTGTTGTGTTATTTAGTAAAAACATTAGTCAATAAAGATGCCCATGCAGTTAGTTTCCCCGGGCATATGGCTGTGGTTGTTAATGTTGAGGGACTGGATATGGGTTATTATATAAATTATACGGGCAACTATTATTATATGGCCGATCCAACTCTTATGGGAGCAAAATTAGGCTCCTTAATGCCTGGCGTAAGTGATGAGAAAGCACAAGTTATATTGTTAAATAACAGTAAATTAAAATCTGATTTCGGCAGCAAAGCCTGGTCGAAAACTAATACTGCAGGTGGGTTTAAAGCCGATAATTTAAACGACCTGATATTCGATAAAGCCGGTAATATTTATGTTTGCGGATACTTTACCGAATCCATAAACTTTAATAATGAAACCATTAATGCTGTTGGTGACGGACGGGATATGTTTGTATTGAAGTATGATAATAAACTTAATCCTGTTTGGATCAAAACAGCCACCGGAAAAGCTAATGATTTGGGTTTAAGTTTAGCCATGGATAATGATGAAAACCTATATGTTTATGGTAGTTTTGAAAACGACCTTAAATTCGATAATTTAATAATTGAAGCAATTAATGCCCCTGATGTTTTTGTTGCAAAATATACTAAAGACGGAAATTTATTATGGGCAAAAAAGGCCGGTCTTGACAAACTCGACCATAGCATAGATTTGATATTTGCAGCAAAGTTTAGCTCTGAAGGAGAAAAGATTATGGCCAAATTATACAGCCAAACCGAAAACTTTGATTATTATGGTATTGATGTAGATGAAAATCAGAATGCATTTATAAAAGGATCGTTTTATGCAACAACGGGAATGAATAAAAACGATTTTATAAATTATAATAATCTGGCTAGTTTAGAAGATATTCCTGAGGCTTTATATCTGGAAGATAAAAAATTAAAAGAAAAAGAGTATGAAGAAACTATTGCTGGTGTATTTGCAGCCTTAAACCTTCTTAAGTCGAATACGATTGAAATAAATGGCAGCAATATTGTTAAAACATTTGATGTACATAATGATAAGATTAAGGATTATGCACCTAATATTTACAATAGTTTTAAAGGAATGAAATTCCTCAAAAATGATAAAGGCATAATTAGTATAAAAACCAGTAACGGAGAACCTGTAATCATAGATAAAATAAAAATTACCAACGACGCCAGGATTAAAGTTATAGTTTTCAAAAGTCAAAACGTAAAAGTTGAGGTTTTGTCGGGAGTATACGTTGGAGGTGGAGATTACTGGCTGGATATGAATTCCATTAAATTATTTAAAGAAAGCGGAGATCTGTTATTTGATTTCGATACAGATAATTCTGTTCAAAAGATAAATCTTAAAAAGGAAATTCTAAAATATCAATAATGATATATAACACTAAACTTAGCACATTATTAGTTGTAATATTTGCGCTATTTTTTCATACTAATCTATTCTCTCAGGAAGAAATAGTTGAAGAAGAGGAAATAATAGAAGACGAATATAATAATCAAACCATTACTCCCGATACTCTTAATCTCTCCAGTTTTTATGAACTTCTTCAAAGAAACGAAGGAGAAACTACAATTAGCGATTGTATTATTATTACAGATGCTTCAGATAAGGAATTTCTCATAAACAAAATATTTTTCAAATTATATGAATTAAAACCAAAATCAGAACTGTCAAAAAAAATAAATATTTACAATTGTAAATTTATTTTAGATGAAAAATCGCCTCTGCTCCTTACTAACTGGATGTTTTCAAAAATTAATATTGTTGGATGCGAATTTTATATACCCACTACACTTACAAATATTAAGGCAGAGAGCAATTACAACTTCCTTATCGAAAATTGTATTTTCCACGACGATATCATCTTTGAAGGAGACAAAAATGAATCGACAGAACTGGAAAGCCTTAATAATAGTTTTCATACAAAACTTGATTTTTCTACAGACTTCAGTTCTTTAATAATAGAGAATAGTAAATTTATTTATGACAGTTTAAAATTCAAAAAAAGAGACGTTGAATCAACACTTTACCAACTAAAATGCTCCAATATTAATGTTGAAAATGTGGAACTAATAAATAATTATTTTTATAATAATTCCAACGAACATATTTTTTCAATTGATTTGAGTTCCAGCACTTTTGGCACTTTGCAACTAATTTCAGACACTTTAGTAAGTATGAATCTTTCCGATGCAGAAGTTGAAAAATCTCTTCTGGTGGATTCGTTACTTGTAAGCAACTATATAGGAATACTTAATTTCGACTTTC
>JBFFLX010000174.1:0-7000 GCA_041554435.1 Bacteroidales bacterium | reverse complement strand
TCTGCATACTTAATATTCAGAGATTGATAAAAAACCGATGTAAAATACGATAGTTGAAACTAAATAATATTGCAAGGCGCTTTTTGCTTTGCCCTGACCCTGAAGGGTAGCAAAAAATTGACGAAATCCATTATGGGGTGGCAATATGAAACTCCTCCGGAGTTTTTTTGATTAGGATTAGGTATTAAATTTCTGTTTTATGTCATCTCGATGAAGGAAGAATGATCCGTCAACAAACGGAAGAAATCCCCTGAACGTGCGGAGATTTCTCCTCTTCCAAGGCCTCGGAACAAAATTACATTGCGGATAATCGTCGAAATGACAGAAAAAAATAATCGTGTAATTGTCATATCAATCAAATGGCAATATATATTTCAGAAATTTTTCTTTTGTAATTATCTTATTTTCAGCACAATAAAATCTATTTGACAGTCTTGTTTTTAAAGAATAAAAATTATTTCCAGAAGATATTTTTAATCCCTATTAAACTAAATTTGCACTGTTAAATATAAAACAATGCTTATGTGGTTTAATAGAATAATAGCAGCTATACTTCCATTTATGCCCAAGGGTTTAGTATGGATATTTTCCAAAAGATATATAGCAGGAAAAAAAATTCAGGATGCTATAGATGTTGCAAAAGACTATAATAATAATGGTATGGTGGTTACCATCGATTTGCTGGGTGAGTTTATTACTAAACTTAGTGAAGCAGAGGAAAATAAAAACACATATTTAGATATAATTGAAAAGGTTCAGGCATCGGGAGTTGAGGGTAATTATTCCTTAAAACCAACCATGTTTGGCTTATTAATAGATAAGGATAAATGCTATACTTATATTAGAGAAATTGTTGCCAAAGCTGCTTCTTATAATAACTTCGTAAGAGTGGATATGGAAGACTCACAATGTGTGGATCCGGAAATTGAACTGTTCAGGAAACTAAAGGCCGAATTCCCAAAGAATGTGGGATTAGTATTGCAAGCTTACCTTAAAAGGACCCCGAAAGATATAGAGGATATGCTCGATTTACATAGCGAAGAAGTTCCTTTGAATTATCGTTTATGTAAAGGTATTTATGTGGAGTCGGAAAAAATTGCTTACAAAAAGTACGAAGAGATTAATAAACAATTTCTCATCAATCTGGAAACCATGTTCAAAAAAGGTATTTATCCGGGTATAGCAACTCACGATACACCACTGGTGGAAGGTGCGTATAAACTTATTGAAAAATATAAGGTTCCTAAGGATAAATATGAATTCCAGATGTTGTTCGGCGTAACACCCGCTCTTCGCCAATCGATAGTAGATAATGGACATAAAATGAGAATTTATGTTCCCTATGGAGAAAAATGGTTCGCATACTCCACAAGAAGACTGAAAGAAAATCCCAAAATGGCAATGGAAATTATTAAGGCGCTGTTTGTTAGGGGGTAATGGGTAATGGTTAATGGTTATTGGTGAATGGTCATTGGTCACTAGTCATTAGTCATTAGTGGTAAAACAAAAAAACTCATAACTCGATGAACTCAAGCGCACTTATAACTTTAGGCACTTATAACTTTATCACCTTGTCCCCTTTCTGAGCCAAAAGCAAATAGCCAACAGCCAACAGCCGTCTGGTCATTAGTGGTCTAACCCCCATAAAACTCATCATTCATCCCGAGAACTCGGGATAACTTAAAACTCGATGAACTTTATAATGGAAAATGAATTTGCCAACTGAAGATTGGTGACTGGTGACTGGTCATTGTTTATCAGTTTTTCGTAACATGATAGGAACGCAGATGACGCGGATTTGGCTGATTACCACGGATCTGTTTAGTTATAACTATAACGAATCCGTGCAAATCCGCTTTATCCGCGTCATCCGTGTTCCTATTATGTACAAGATCAACACCCCTTGTCCCCTTTCTGAGCCAAAAGCAAATAGCCAACAGCCGTCTGGTCATTAGTCATTGGTCATTGGTCATTAGTGGTAAAACAAAAAAACTCATAACTCATAACTCGATGAACTTTATAATGGAAAATTGATAATTGACAATGGAAAATGAATTTGCCAACTGAAGATTGGTGACTGGTCATTGGTCATTGGTAATTAGTCATTAGTGGTTAGACAAGAACTCATAACTCAAGGCACTCTATGAACTCTATGAACTCTAGGCACTCTATGAACTCTATGAACTCTCAGGTTTATCATAAAAATCCTTAAATAAGCCTTGTAAATTGCTTAATTGGCCTGCATTTGCAAGGAATTTACCCTTGACAAGGTTTTTTTTACTAATTTTGCATTCTCTAATTCAATTATTACAAAACGATGGAAAAAAAGAGGGTTCTGTATGTTATGCAGGAGATTACGCCGTATCTACCTGAAACACCAATGAGTAAAATTGGCAGATACTTACCACAGAAGACACAGGAAAGTGGAAAAGAAATCAGGACTTTTATGCCCCGGTTCGGACTTATAAACGAAAGAAGAAATCAACTTCACGAAGTTATCAGACTATCGGGTATGAACTTAATTATCGATGATATCGATCATCCTTTGATAATTAAGGTGGCTTCTATTCAGCAAGCCAGAATGCAGGTCTATTTTATTGATAATGAAGATTTCTTCAAAAGGAAATTCATTTTCCGCGATAAGCAGAAAAAATTCTTTGAGGATAATGATGAGAGAACAATTTTCTTTTCCAAAGGGGTTTTAGAAACAGTTAAAAAATTAGGATGGGCACCAAACCTCGTTCATTGTAATGGTTGGTATTCAGGTCTTATTCCTCTTTACCTGAGAACTGCATATAAGAACAATCCCATATTTTCAGATCTTAAAATAGTTTACTCTTTATATGATGATGAGTTTTCTGAAACATTTAAAGATGATTTTGTTGAGAAAATGAAGTCGCCGGGAATGGATGATGTAAATTTTGATACATTTAGTAAAACAGATTATACAACTATAAATAAAAGTGCTATCGACTATTCTGATGCTATTATTATTGGAAGTAAAAACCTAAACCCTGAGCTTCTGGAATATGCTAAAAAATCAGGAAAACCAATCCTCGATTATGTCGATAGTGAAGAATATCACACAGCCTATAATGAATTTTATGACAAAATTATTGGTTAAAAGAAAACCTATAAGCACAGGAATTATTAAGTTAACAGCCTTTGCTTTATTAAGTTTGTTTATCTACTCTTGTGCAAAAAGCCCCAAAAAAATTGGTGCTAAAATTATGCCCGAGGATAGTAAACTTAATGTGGCACGAACAGATACTACCTCTGTTTATGCATATACAGTATTGAGTGATTCCGTTAGAAGTGATGAGTTATCATTTAATTATTTCGGAAGTTTGCTGGATCCTGAATTCGGTACAGTTACTGCAGGCATCTATACTCAGTTTTCAATAAGTTCTCTCGATCATGATTTTGGTCCAAACCCCGTTTTAGATTCACTGGTACTTCAAATGGCGTATCAGGGATATTATGGCGACACCAATGTTTCACTTACTTTTCATGCTTATGAACTTAATGAGTTAATGGAATTTGATGAAGAATATTATTCAAATCTGGAATTACAACACGATTTTATCGACTATGGTGATTTTGTTTTTCAACCTCATCCCAACGATTCCACAACAGAAGTTGATTCTATCGCAAATGATACCTTACGCATAGGTGCTGTAGAAAGATTTAATCTGGGATTGACAAATACTGCACTGGCAGATAAGTTGCTCAATGCCGATTCGGCGGCTATGAGTAGTTCAGAAGAATTTCGTAATTTTTTTAAGGGACTATATCTTACAGTTAGTGAAGTTAATAGCGATGGCTGCCTGGTGAGGTTTAATCTTAACGATTCCAAATCGGGGCTTATTCTCTATTATAAAAATGATACTGCCGACTCCCTGAGATATGGATATACGGTTTCTTCAGTTTCTCCCAGAGTTGGTAAATACATGCATAATTATTCCACCGCCAGTCAGGAAATTCAAAACCAGGTTATTAATGGGGATACAAGTTTGGGTCAACAGAAGTTTTATGTTCAGGGCCTGGCAGGCCTTAGAGGTTTAATAAAATTTCCTCATTTAATACAATGGGCCAGAAAGGGAAAATATGCTCTTAATGAGGTAAAACTTATTTTTTCAGGCTTTGAAGCCGAGCCCTATCTTGATGCCCCTGCTGCTTTATTTTTAGTTAAGAGAAATGCTGATAATACTCAGGAAATACTTGAGGATCAGTATCAGGGAGCAAGTTATTTCGATGGTGAGTATAAGAGTAGCACCAATGAATACGTATTTAGAATCACAAATCATATTCAAAATCTGTTGCTGGATACCACACAAGTTGATAACGGACTATTTGTTTATACCAATGGGAGTTCTTTAAATCCCAAAAGATTTATCTTTAACGGTAACCAGCCGCAAAGCGATACTCTCTCTCCTTTCAGACTTGAAATAATTTATACTGATCTTGATCAAAAGTAAGTATTTATTACCCTTTTCTTCTTTTTGAAACTTAAATTTGTATTTTTGTTTCTATTATATTTAATAAAACTTATAAACTATGTGCGGTATAGTTGCATATCTTGGCAAAAAGCAGGCCTACCCAATATTAATTAAGGGACTACAAAGATTAGAATACAGAGGTTACGACAGTGCCGGTGTTGCTCTTTTAAACGGAGATATAACTATTCACAAAAGCAAGGGGAAAGTATCTGAACTTGTGGAGTACGTAAAAGATAAAAAAACCGACGCTACTGTTGGAATAGCACATACCAGATGGGCAACCCACGGAGAACCAAATTTTAAAAATGCCCACCCTCATTATTCGCAAAACAAAGCTCTGGCCATAATTCATAATGGAATTATCGAAAATTATTCTCCTTTAAAGGAAGAGTTAATAGCCAGAGGATATACGTTTGAGTCGGATACCGACACCGAGGTTTTAATAAATTTAATACACGATATTCAGGATAAAGAAGGTGTATCACTCGACGAAGCAGTTCGTATTGCTCTTAATCAGGTGGTGGGTGCCTATGCCATAGTTATAATATCAAACGATCACCCCGATGAACTCATTGCTGCCAGAAAGGGAAGTCCTTTGGTAGTAGGAATTGGTGATGGTGAGTTTTACCTTGCCTCCGATGCAACACCCATAGTAGAATATACAAAAAATGTTGTATATCTTGAAGACGAGGAAGTTGCATATATGAAACTGGGTCATGAGCTGGAGATAAAAACCATAAAGAACCAGAAGAAAACACCATATATTCAGGAACTGGAGTGGAATTTAGGCCAGTTGGAGAAAGAGGGATATGATCATTTTATGCTCAAAGAAATTAATGAGCAGCCACGATCCATACTCGACAGTATGAGAGGACGCTTAAATGCTGCAAAAGGCATAGTAAGTCTGGGAGGCATAGTGGATTATGAGCAGAAACTTTTAAATTCAAAGAGGGTAATCATGATTGCCTGCGGTACTTCATGGCATGCTGCATTGGTAGGAGAATACCTTTTTGAGGATCTTGCCCGTATACCTGTGGAAGTGGAATATGCATCAGAATTCAGATACAGAAATCCAATTATTGGAGAAGGCGATACAGTTATTGCCATTTCACAGTCGGGAGAAACTGCCGACACCCTTGCAGCCATAGAGCTGGCGAAAAGTAAAGGCGCTACCATCTTAGGAATTTGTAATGTTGTGGGCTCTTCAATACCAAGGGCTTCTCATGCAGGAACATATACTCATGCCGGTCCGGAAATTGGTGTAGCCTCCACTAAAGCATTTACTTCTCAGGTTACCGTTTTAACACTGATGGCCCTTAGGATGGCCCAGTTAAGGGGTACTATTCCAACATCCAGATTTATGCAGTTGCTAACGGAACTGGAATCCCTTCCTGCAAAAGTAGAATACCAGTTAGAAAAACATGATAATATAGAAAAGATTGCTGCCGAATTTCAACATGCCAGCAACTTTCTTTATTTGGGAAGAGGCTTTAATTTCCCGGTTGCCCTCGAAGGTGCACTTAAATTAAAAGAGATATCATATATACATGCCGAAGGATATCCTGCAGCAGAAATGAAACACGGACCAATTGCATTAATAGATGAAAATATGCCCGTTGTTTTTATTGCTCCGCGCATAGGTAATTACGAGAAAATAGTAAGTAATATACAAGAGGTAAAAGCAAGAAAAGGACGTGTTATCGCCATAGTCTCCGAAGGAGATACCGTTGTAAAAGGCATGGTGGATTATACCATAGAAATTCCAAATACAGAGGAGATGTTTACACCCATACTGGCCTCTGTACCACTGCAAAAATTAGCATATTATATTGCCGTCCTCAGGGGATGTAATGTCGACCAGCCGAGGAATTTGGCTAAGTCGGTTACGGTGGAGTAGGGTTAACAAACTTAATATATTATGATTATATATGATGTTGTTACTGTTAGAAATGACAGTAATAACGTCTGCTGTCATTTCGAAGGAAGAGGAACGATGACTGAGAAATCCCCTGAACAATAATTTTGATATAATATATCATTTGGAGATTTCTCCTCCTTCGTCGTTCGAAATGACAAAAAACGTTCTATGTCATTTCGATCTCGCCTCAGGCGAGAGAGGAACGATCCGTCAACCGACGGAAGAAATCCCCTAAGCGTGCGGAGATATGTCTCTAGACCATCGCCTGAGGAGCGACCTGTCCATACCCTGACGGATCGAAATGACAGAAGACAAATTATTATTACCTTTGACACATGCCCATTTCACACAACTATTATGTTTACATAATGACCAATAAGTATAAAACAGTTTTATATATTGGTGTTACAAACAATTTAATAAGACGGGTTTATGAGCATTATAATGGCTTTGATGATGGCTTTACCAGAAAATACAATTGCCATTTCCTGATTTACTATGAGCATTTTACTCAAATTACAAATGCAATAGAAAGAGAAAAACAAATAAAAAAATGGAGAAGGGAAAAGAAAGACAGTATAAT
>JBFFLX010000173.1:0-7002 GCA_041554435.1 Bacteroidales bacterium | reverse complement strand
TTCCGACCACCAAACTGTATCTCTGGTAGTATCATCAAGTACGATGTATTTATCTTTAGGTGAACGTCCGGTAAAAATGCCGGTCATTACGTTTACAGCACCTAATTCAGTTTTTTGTCCTCTTTCGTAACCTTCTAAATCAGTCTTTAATTCTTCCTGATAAAGTTCATCGTAAGATGGATTATGAATCACATCTACAGGATTTTCAATTCCGTAACTTTTTAAAGCTTCTTTAATTTTATTTAAGTCTTTAGCCATAACTAATAATTTGGAAATATTTTATAAGTTTCAAAAGGCAAAATTAGCAAATTAAATCGTTTGCGGAGAGGTTTTTCTTTAACAAAATTGGGATTTTTATTCAATCAAAATAATATAGGATTAGTGTTTGAAATAACTTTTCGACATATGCACTATTATATTCTTTAAAGTAGTATGTTTCAAAACTATCTTCTAAGCATCATTTGATAAATATTAATACACTGATAAAAAGAAATATGCTTTTTTTGAGTCGGTTTAAGATTAGATAATAAAAAAATCCGTCTGGCCTTAGGCTAGACGGCTTTTTCTATTTTTTAAGTCAGATTAAGAGTTTTTCTTCTTCCAGCTTTTTTTGTTCATTATTACTGCTTGTGCGGCTGCTAAACGTGCAATTGGTACACGATAAGGAGAACAACTTACATAATGTAATCCTGCACGGTGGCAGAATTCAATTGATGAAGGCTCACCACCATGCTCACCACAAATACCCAGTTTGATATTCTTACGTGTTTTCTTTCCTTTCTTAACGGCCATCTTCACTAATTGGCCAACACCTTCCTGGTCAAGAGCCTGGAAAGGATCTTCCTTAAGAATTCCTTTATCAAGATAAACAGGTAAGAACTTTCCGGCATCATCTCTTGAATAACCAAAGGTCATCTGAGTAAGGTCGTTGGTTCCGAATGAGAAGAATTCAGCTGATTTTGCAATTTCGTCGGCTGTAAGTGCAGCACGAGGAATTTCAATCATTGTACCTACCATGAAATCTATCTTGTCGTTTCTTTCTTCAAAAACCTTAGCTATTGTTTCTCTAACAATACCTTCCTGCATCTTCATTTCTGCAAGTGTTCCTGTTAAAGGAATCATAATCTCAGGATATGTCTTTATTTTACGTTTCTTGAGATCAAGTGCAGCCTCGATGATTGCTCTGGTTTGCATTTCTGTAATTTCAGGATAAGTATTTCCCAAACGACATCCGCGGTGACCAAGCATAGGGTTGAACTCTGAAAGATCTTCAATTTTTTCTTTGATAACTTCAATATCAACTTTCATAACATCAGCCATTTCCTGTTGACCTTTTTCGTCGTGAGGAACAAACTCATGCAATGGTGGATCCAGCAAACGAACAGTTACAGGAAGATCCTGCATTGCTTCGAATATGCCTTCAAAGTCTTTTCTCTGAATAGGAAGTAATCTATCAAGTGCTTCACGACGGCCCTGCTCATCTTCTGCAAGTATCATTTCGCGCATGGCAATAATCTTCTCATCACCAAAGAACATATGCTCAGTACGGCAAAGGCCAATACCTGTGGCACCAAATTCTCTTGCTACTTTCGAATCGAAAGGAGTATCGGCATTGGTGCGAACTTTAAGTTTGGCTTTTTTGTCGGCTAATCTCATCAAGTCGGCAAAATCACCACTTAATTTAGCTTCCATGGTTTTAATCATACCGTCGTAAACTTCTCCTGTTGAGCCGTTTAATGAAATGTTGTCACCTTCTTTATATACTTTACCGTCCATTGTTAATGTACGGGCTTTGTAATTTACTTTAATGCTTCCGGCTCCTGACACGCAGCATTTTCCCATACCACGGGCAACAACAGCAGCGTGAGAAGTCATACCTCCACGAGCGGTTAATATACCTTCAGCTTTATCCATTCCGGCTAAATCTTCAGGGGATGTTTCAATACGTACAAGTATTACTTTTTTACCTTCTGCAGCCCATGCAACAGCCTCGTCGGCGTGGAATACAATTTGTCCTGACGCAGCACCTGGTGATGCAGGAAGTCCTTTCGACATAACCTTTACATCTTTAAGTGCTTCTGAATCGAAAACAGGGTGTAATAATTCGTCGAGTTTTTCAGGAGCAACACGCATAAGTGCTTCTTCCTTTTTTAATAACTTTTCACGTAACATATCCATGGCAATTTTTACCATAGCTGCACCTGTTCTCTTACCATTACGTGTTTGCAATATCCATAAACGTCCATCCTGAATGGTGAACTCAAGGTCTTGCATATCGCGATAATGTAATTCTAATTTATGTTGTGTTTCCCAAAGTTCTCTGTAAAGTTCAGGCATTGCTTCTTCCAATGAAGGGAATTTTGATGCTCTGTCTTCTTCCGTAACCTGAGCAAGTGTAGCCCAACGTTTTGAACCTTCCAATGTAATTTGTTGTGGGGTACGAATACCTGCAACAACATCTTCACCCTGAGCATTAATTAAATACTCACCATTGAAAATATTTTCACCTGTACCTGCATCTCTTGAAAAGGCAACTCCTGTGGCAGAAGTTAATCCCATATTACCATAAACCATGGCTTGTACGTTTACAGCAGTTCCCCACTCATCTGGAATTTTTTCCATCTTACGGTAAAGGATAGCGCGTTCGTTAGTCCATGAATCGAAAACAGCCATTACTGATCCCCAAAGCTGATCCCAAGGGTCAACAGGAAAGTCATGTCCTGTTTGATCTTTTACGGCTTTCTTAAAACGTTTTACCAATTCTTTCAAATCATCAACAGAAAGATCAGTGTCGAGTTCAACACCTTTTTCTTCTTTCATTATTTCGATAATTTCCTCGAAAGGATCAGGATCTTCTTTGGAAACAGGTTTCATTCCCAAAACTACATCACCATACATTTGAACAAATCTACGGTATGAATCCCATGCAAAACGTGCATTACCTGATTTTTTTGCTATACCTTCAACAGCTTCGTCATTCAATCCAAGGTTAAGAACTGTATCCATCATGCCCGGCATACTTGCTCTGGCACCTGAACGTACAGAAACTAATAAAGGATTATCTGAATCCCCAAATTTGGTTTGCATTATATTTTCAAGTTCAGCTACTGCATTCTCAACTTCAGTTTTGATTAATCCTACAGCATAATCCTGACCTTTTTCGTTATACAAAGTACAGATTTCTGTTGTGATTGTGAATCCCGGAGGTACCGGAACACCAATTAAATTCATTTCCGCAAGGTTGGCACCTTTTCCCCCAAGGAGGTTTTTCATTGTTGCATTACCCTCAGCTTTACGATCGCCGAATGTATAAACATACTTAGTTTTAGCCATTTTTATGTGATTTATTATTAAATAATTTGTCCATTTTATAAGGAGTGCAAAGATAACATTTCTGAGCTTTAATTTACTGAGAATTAGTATAAATTAACGATAAAATAAACGCAAACGATTGCGTTGTTGGGTTGTGAGTTACGAGTTGCGAGTTACGTGTTGCGGGTTGCGAGTTACGTGTTGCGTGTTTCGAGTTGCGAGTAGTCATAAAGACGTTGCATGTTGCAAGTGTCAGCCTGCCGGCCGGCGAGGCAGGGTCGAGAGTTCGTTTTGGGTTTCAACTTTCAACTTTAGGCACTTTTAACTCTATGAACTCAAGGCACTCTATGAACTCCATGAACTCAAGGCACTCTATGAACTCCCTCAACTCCATGAACTTTAAAGAACTGCTCTTACCTTTTCACAACCTTTAAACTTTGTACTTCCTTATCGCCATTAAATAGAATTATATGATAAATTCCAGAGGGTAATTTATTTCCATTATTGTCATCTCCATACCATAAAATCTTTGTGTTTTCATTTATTTTGCCGCTTAATATATTTCTCACCAATCTTCCGTAATTATCATAAATATCTACCTTTATTTCTTTAGACTGGTAGTGTTTCTCAACCTTACCTTCAACCTCAATATAAGTTCCCCAATCAAATGGGTTAGGGGAGGCTTTTAATAATGATCGCTTGTTTTTTTGAGGTCCAACTTCATTAAATCCAACAATGGTTGGGTTCCATTCGTAGGCACCCATATCAATGCTGTCGCCATAAACTCTAGGGTTTCCGGCAAGGTCATAATCAGGCATTTGTATAAATGAGGGGAGTTTCGCAAGACTGCCGGCATCTATACAGGGAGAGTTGTCGGAAATCATATACGGATCGTCCCACATTCCTAAAAAAATCGGGTCGGAATCTATGTTTGTGGAATCGTAGTACAGATAACTGTCTTCTTTAAGGGTGATGCTGTTTAAACCATTTTCAATCAAAGAGTTATATATATATAGTTCCGAAGAGTAATTATCAGATGGACTGACCCAGATAGGTGTTGGTCCATTGTCATATTGTATGCTATTAAATAAATGCATTGTGCTTCCCCGATCATAAATTGCTGCTGTAGACATGAATTCTTTAGAATTGCCCACAAATGTGCAATTAGAAACGAATAGTTGTCCGTCTGTTGCAAGAAGAGCATCTGTATCATTATTTTCAAATAATGAGTTATTTACAATAATTACTCCATTTGCTCCCCCAGCAACTAATCCACCTCCTGAATTATGGTCAGGGTTATTTATATCTCTCTTGTTAAAATAAAACTTACAGTTTTGAACTCTTGCAGTATCTCCTGTGTTCCATGTTGCAATGTGTAAAGCCCTATCTCCTTTTACATTTTCAAAAATTGAGTTACTTAATATTGTATTACCTGAATTTCTTATTGCAAAACCCTTCTCACCAGCATCAGTTATTGCGTCTTTAAAAGTTAAACTATCTAGCAAAACATTTTCATTTTCAAAATATAATACACCGAAAGGTTCTCTGTTTAAAATTGTCATATCATAATTTACTTTTCTTCCTCTTTGAAAAGTTATTTTTTGAAAAGAATAGTCAGATACTTCATTGTGACCTTCTATCAAACTAGTTGTATATTCCCCGTCGAATATGACAGCTTTCATACTTTCACCAATAAAGTTAATACGAGGTCTAATATTAATTGGAAATTTCTCATTATTAGCCGAATCGGAATAAATTCCATTGGCAAGATAAATATTTCGTTTTTTAATACTGTCGAGACCAATTTTGGTAACAGCAAAAGCAATAGTTTTCAAGGGATTGTCCTTTGTATTTCCAATATTGTTATCGTTACCTGTTAGCGGATTTACATATAAATCGCCATAAAAGGGTTCAATGGCGGCATGTTGAGCATCTAAAACTAAATCCTCTTTTTCATATCCATGTATATCAGGTAATGAAACAAAGTAAGGTGTTGGAACTGCCACGGTAAATGTATCCAGTTTAAGGTAATAGGTTTCTTCCTGATTAGCAAAAATGAGATCATTACCACGTGAAGCGAAGTTTAAGTAAAGGCTGTTTAAATTAATAGTGTCATAATTAATAAACGACTCATAACCAATTGCTAAACCACCTCCGGATGAATGAGTATAATTATGAGAAATTGAAGTTCCGGAAATATTGACTGTCGAAAAAAGACTGCAATATATACCTCCACCACCGCTCTCACTGAAATTATTTTTTATAATGCAGTCGTCAAGTGTCAATGAAGAATACTTTACTATTATTCCTCCACCATGTCCATATGGAACTTTATTTTCAATAATAATACAATTTGAAATTTTTGCACTTGCATTTTTAAGAAATACTCCACCCCCTGAAATAAAAAGAGATACTGAATCGATATTTCCGCTACCGTGTTGGATTTTTAAACCATATATCAGCACATCGCTTTCTCCACTGTTAATTATTATTGCACTACCGGTATTATTACCATCAATAATAGTATTGTATTTATATGAATCATCGCCAGTAATAAGTCCTAGGCCGGCAAGGCAGATATTTTTCCCCGAAAAATTGATATTTTCAAAGTAGGTTCCCGGATGAACAATAATTGTGTCACCATCAGAAGAAGCATTTATTGCCTCTTGTATAATAGTGTAATCACCGCTGCCATCCTGTACTACATTTATTTGATTAGAAAAAACAAACAGCGTGTTTACAACAAGTAAAAATGTAAATACCTTTTCCTTCATTTTTCAATTAATATAAGATACAGAGCGGGTATTATCACCCGCTCTGTAAAAACATTCTATTTAATAATAAGTTTTTTGTTATATGTACTATTGTCGATGGTAATATTTATTATATACATACCCTCTTTCAAACTATTTGAAAGAGCATTCTTTATATTTATACTACCTGAAGCATAACCTTTATTGAATTTATTATTTAATAAAACTCCCATTTTTCTACCCTTTATATTGAACAAGGTGATTTTTACATTACTTTGTTTTTCAAGTTCAAAGGTATAGTTTAGGTTGTTTGTTACCGGATTAGGATAAAAGTTAATCTTTTCACCGAATTCAGCATTATCAGTTAAAGTGCTTTTAGTGTTAAAATTAATTATAAAAGCATCCTGTTTTTCACCTGTTTTAACAACTCTGTTTTCGAAAACATTACTTATTTTGTTTTTTACGAGATAGGAATTTAGTTTTATGTTTGAATTTTTCTGACTTCCATAATACTGCTCAAAGGTAACACTGTCGCCAACAGAACTATCAATATATGCACTCAAAACTACAACAGAATCCTCAGGTATTACACTACAGGCACCAACACAGGTATCGTTAACAAAAGCACCTATTTCAGTTGGATTTGTTGTTGTTGAGTCGAGTACTAGTACAAATGTTTCTGAACTTGTTTTTTCAGTATAAGTATAATATTCAACAGGAGGCCGTATTGCATCCGATGGTGGATTGGCCGAATAATTCCATTGAAAATCATAGATATCGCCAATAGGTGTTACTTTAACCATATCTCCATATTTAATGTTTGGCGCACCATTACAAACCCATGTTCCTGTAGGATAGGCTTTGGTTGATTTTGTTGAATTACATTCACTTGATACATAATAATTATATCTATAGCAAGTAACATGCTGGAGAATAA
>JBFFLX010000172.1:0-7075 GCA_041554435.1 Bacteroidales bacterium | reverse complement strand
TTTTTTAGACATCATTTTATGATTATTAAATATGGAGATAATATATATTCCGGATTGTAATTTGGAAATATTTAAACTTTCTATTTTAGTATTAATATCTCCTTCCATTAATACTTTTCCCATCAAGTCTCTAATAATATAAGTTGTATTGGAATTTGCCTCTGCTGAACTAATATTTATTACTTCATAGGCAGGATTAGGAAAAACAATAAAAGACCTATGGCTTTCATCTATTTCTTCACTTCCAAGCCATTGATAACCAAAGTAATCGGAATTGAGATAATATTCATCTTTTACTTTATCAATATAGTTGAGCATGGTTTCTACTGCTGTTTCTCCATCTTCAGCAAAGGCTGAAACATAGGCTATATCAACTTTTTCCATACTTCCGGCTTCGAATGTAAAGGGACCCATTACGCTCAAACCTCTACGGTCGCTGGGTAAGTTTCCGGCTGAAGTCTCTGTCCAGTTAAGCGGACCAAAAGGTTCTTCTCCGTTGGTTCCCCAGAAGCAAGGATCGCTTAATCCCGGAAACATAAAATTTGCTGCAGGGCCATATGCTCCACTACTAAAATGACCATTACCTCCATATTCCATAGCAGTACCGTCTTTCCAGTTTGCTTTTAAATATCCGTAGTATTCCATGGCTGTAGTTGGATCTCCCTGAGCACCATTTCCATTTCCATACCAAAGAAATTTGGTCATTCCCAGCCTTTCATTATCAATAATTCCATCGCCAAATCCAACTCCATTTATACTTTCATCGCAATTGCCATCGTCATCATCAATATTATTTTCATCCATTAAAGGGCCACCTAAAATTACTATTCCCTGGGCAGGAGTTTCGTTTTCATAGGCTTCTTCTTCATTATTTTCTGTGCCATCAATACTATCTCCGTTGAAACCGTAAAAAGTACCTCTTTGCACATCGCAACCAACATAATCATCCCATGCATAACCTATTTCAAAATCGGTAAACAAACCAATATAAGCATCGTGATATGTATTATTTGAACGATTGAAAATTTTATAACTATAGAAAACTGTATTGTCCATTGGAATATTTCCCGACTGCTCGAATTCATATGCCATTCCATGAATTTCCAAGCCTAAGGAATCTCCTTCAGACTCGTCGTGAGATCTTAATTCGTTGATAATAAAATATATACACTGGTCACCTCTGATAAGAGGATAATCACCATTTAATGGTAAGTAATTGCCATCGCCATCCACATCAACAAAGGGAGCAAGGTATTCTGCCTGATTTAATTCCTGATTTCCCTGAGCTGGCCAGGTGGCAATATTTTCAATGGGCTGATAATTTTCTTTCCAATAATGAAATTTGTGATAAATGACCTCTTCTTTGGTTAATGTCCATACTTTTTGCCATTTAATAACAGTTGAAGTATCGATGCTTAATATACCATCTTGTTTACTAATTGGGCCGGGCCAATAATCAATACCTATTTGTCGATATCTTTCAGCTGATAGATGTAAATTATCTTCATCGTCAAGGCCACCTATCCAGAAAGTAGAGTTAAATATTGTTTTTTTTCCACTATTAATGGGAAACTCGTAAACATTTGTCATATCGTTTTCCACTCCCACAATTGGGCCCGGATAAAACTGCATACCACTGGCCTGAACACGGGCTTTAATATTATTAAAGTCGAGAAAGTTATAATATTTATTATCTAAAATATTTAGAAAAACCTTCCCTATGGATTCAAATCCTACCTGCCCGTTTTCATCTTTAATTGTATAGTTAAATTTTAAAGTATCAACTACATTATAATACTTATCGTAATATATGTTGTAAGTTATTGTACTATCGGTAAAAGAAGATGCTCCCGGAGCCAGAAAAATATAAAAGGAAAGTCCATCGGGATGATAGTCGTTATTGGTTACGTTTATGGTAACTTTATCACCAAGATGTACGTTTATAAAGTCGTTGGTGGCTACCGGACTGCTTTGTGAAAAAACCATGGAAATCATGAAGACAAAAACGGCCGAGAGCACAAGACTTTTGTAATTTCCATGGTTTTTAAAAAGCATTTCTTTAATTTTATTGTTTGATAATATGACGAAAAATGTATCCTAAAAGTTGTCCTATACTTTAGCGTATAAGATTTATCAATCCTCTTTCCGACTTTTTAATTATTAAGCCCTTTTCATCTTTATAAGTATAAACTACATTCCACACATAAGTTTGGCTATAACAAGGACGCGACTGAAAACTACCGTCCCATTCATCAAAAGGATCACGACTATCATAAACAATCATACCTCTGCGGTCGTGTATCCACATATGAAAATCTTTGATATTTATTGTATTAACAAGCCCAAACTTATCGTTTAAACCATCCCCATTGGGAGTAAATGCATTGGGAAACGAAACCACAGGTTCCACCTCTCTTACATATATTGAGTCGGAGGAAGCACATGCATTTTTTTCAACAGTTACATAATACAAGCCTTCATCATAAACTACTATATAATTGGTTTCGGCACCGGTATTCCATAAATATGAGTCGTAATTATTGCCAACATTTATAGTAACTGAACAATTCTTACATATTCCGGTGTCGGAGGGTAAATCCAAATTTGGATATGGAAATATTTCAACTTCTTTTCTTACTTCCTCCAGTATTCCACAATGATATGCATTAAGCTCTACCATATATACACCAGCATCTTCAAAAACATAAGTAATGTTAGATGGTTCATTGTTAATATTATATGAGTTTTTGTTTGTGTTTATTTTCCAGAACAAGGAATCATAATTTTGATTTTGGTTAAAGGAGAACACGGTAGAATCGAGAAGGCAGGTATTTTTAATGGAGAAGTCGGCTTCATAAAACCATGTTTGAACGAAGTTTGGGAGCCCCATTAATGAATTTCCGCTGGTAAAATTAATCGCCGATTCTACATACTCACAATCTTCTCCCTTACGGGAAGGATAATTAATAACTGCAATGGAAGGACGGTTTTCTTTTGCAATATAAATTTTTCCATCAGGCGCCAGCTGCATGGCATAATTATTACCACCTGCAATTTTAACTGCAGAAGCATTTAAGCCAGCCTGATCTTTATTTTTTAAGTCGTATTGAAACAGTTCATATTTTTTCCCTCCGGTATTTACATAAAGAAAATCCCCGTCGGGAGAAAATTCTATTCCATAACAGTAGGTGTTTTCCTGATGTGCCAATATTTTTACCGGATTATATACTTTGCCTGTTTTGTTATTAAAATCGAATATTTCGGCCAAAATACTATCCTTGTTAACAGGAAGAACAATTTTATTTCCTGCCGGAGAAACTTTCAAATATCCTATATCCGATTTGGGTGCCGTTCCGGTTTTACTTTTTACCGTATCGGTATTAAAACCATCTTCCGAAAGTAAATAAACGTAAAAATTATTACTATATCCGTGAGTTACAACCCAATAATCAACACTATTACAGTGGTTTACAGCGGCTATTTTTTCCAATAAATTTTTGGAAACGCTGATATTTTTTTCAACAATCTTTCCTCTTCCAAAGTCTTTGTTAATATTAATAACTGAATAGTTAAAACCCCGTAATGAGTCGTAATCGTTAATGGTGAACAGATAATATAATGAATCGCATAAAGGTTTAGGAACGATAACACTGTTTTGATTAACCAATTGACTTCCGTTTAGAGAATCACCATTCTGCATTAAATCGTGGTTTTTATTCCAAACTTTGTTTCCGTTGGTATAAAATAAAAGATCTCCATTTTCATCGCAAATGCTAGAACACCCTGCCTCAGCAAGCATGGAACTGTTTTCAAGTATTTGGGGTGTGCCCGAACTAAAGTCAATTCCCAAATGATTTCCAAAATACCATATGTTAGCCCTTTGCTGCGCATGTGCAGAAATAGTAACTATCATTACTAACATTATGATATTTAAATATTTCAATTTCTATTATTGTATTAGCCAAGCAATTACAAAAGTTAAAAATACTTTATAATCGCTATGATTTCATAAAACGAAAATACTAGAACCTGACGTTTACTCCAAAGTTCAGACCAAAAGTTTTAAACTTTTGATTTATGGGGTAGTTTTCTTCATAAATAGAATTTAAATTCTGTTTATAATAAGGTGATACGAACAAAGAAGTAGTTCTGTTTATCTGATAATAAACACTCATATTAGCAATGAAATTGAACATGGTTTTGTTCATTTTGTCAATGCTAACAATTTCCTCATGATTAGATAGTGAAGGGGCTTTAAAATTAGAGTAAACCAAAAATCCGGCAGAAGCCCCGGCATTCAACTCTATGGTAAAAAGATTACGGTTGTATCTATAACCCAGCATTAAAGGAATTTCAAAATATTCAACGCGGTTTATACCGGAATAATCATCTATTACCTCATTATAAACCTCTTTCCATGTACTGTCGATGGAAGAAACCACGGGAGTGCCATAATCCGGTGGATCGTAAATATAAACCCATGTTGTGTCGTATTCGTAATAACTGTCTTCAGGAGAATAAACCTGATAAGTTTTTTTATAATATCTGTTTTGATTATAAACAGCATAGGTTATTCCTGTGGTGATAACTAAGTTTTTTATGTGAACTTTAAGGTCGCTTCCAACAGAAAAGGAATTTGAATTGGCTTCGTTGATATTTCTTAATCCCAAATATTCCGAATCCTTACCACTTAGCACCGACTGTGAATAGGAAGGCCCGGCAAAAATACTTAACGATAGCCATTGTTTTTTAATTCCTGGAGCCGGTAAATCTGTTCTTCTGTTCATTCCCATCAAACTGGTGTCGGGTAATGATAATATCAGAAAATTAACATTAGCACTTTGCAGTTGGCTTAAAAAAAATTGTTTCTGCAGACTTGAACTTTCGTTATAATCATCAACTACAACTAGTTTAGGTTCAGAAGAATAAGCGGCTTCACTTAAGTTTGAACTTTCTGTATTTAATGCAGTATAAGATTGTGAAGATGTGTTTGTTTCACCAGCTAATGTTATTTGGGTAGCAGAATTTTCTATGCTTGTTTCTTCAACAATAATAATGGTTTTTTCAACAACATCCTTTTCATTATCTATATCAACAGGCAGTGCATTTGAATTTTGATCTTGCTTAAAATCAATGTTTTGTTGAGTAATGCTCTTATTGATATCCGGACTGGCAGTGTCAGAATTCATAATTGTGTAGGGTAAAATAATGGCAAGTGAAGCCAGTGCGATGATAGTTCCTGCTGTAAGAAGGCGTTTATATCGCCACCAAAACAGAGTCCATTTTAGTTTTCCCCAAACATCTGTTTCGGTTTCTGCCTGTAAACCGCTCAGATTGTTTTTATAGAATTCATCAATATATTTTAAATCATTTTTCATTTTCGACTTTAATTTGTTGTGGAAATTTGTTAAGTCTCATAAGTTTTTTTCTAAGGCTTTTTCTTGCCTTTAGCAACTGAGTTTTAGAAGTGTTTTCTGATATACCCAGTTTTTTTGCTATTTCTTTATGTGAGTATCCCTCGATGGCATACATATTAAATACCATACGATAACCATCAGGTAACTGATGTATGGTTTTTAAAATATCTTCAACCTCCAAATCTTTTGGAATATCGGTAGCCAGATAAGGCTCACCGTTTACTTCATCAATATCGTAATAATAATAATGTTTGTTGTTTTTTCTAAAATTATCTATAGCTACATTCACAACTATTCGCTTCATCCATCCTTCAAATGAACCCTTTCCTGAATATGAATCTATGTTTTTAAATATTCTCAACATACCAACTTGTAATATATCCTCAGCCTCAGCTCTGCTTTTACCATATCGAATACAAATCCCTAATAAGACGCTATGGTATTTATTATACAGCACCTTCTGGGCTTTTGCATTCCTTTTTCTACAAAGCCTGACGAGTTCTTCTTCAGTTAAGTTCATTGTTACAGTTTTCAGACGTATAATGGTTTGAAAAAGTTGTATTTAAATAAAAAATAATCATTCTTATATTTGATGTTATTTACAATTGCATAAAATTACAATTAAATAAATACTTTTGCCAATTAGTTTTTTAATAAATGCCATACTTTTTAAAGTTTCTAAATGTAGTGCTGCTTGCGGGGATTAAGTTTTTTTTCGCACCTATTTATGCTTTTAATATAGGCCTGGATTTTTGGAGCACCTATGTTGCATTAATTATTGGAGGAAGCCTTAGTTTTTTGCTGGTTTATTATGCTACAAATTTGTTTTTGGTTTACGTAAATCACTTTAAGCCAAAAGTTTTAAAAGTAACAACAAATAAAACAAGATTATATTACAGAAACTGGAAGAAAAAAAGAGCCCAAAAACGACTTGGCAGGAAAAAGTTTACCAAACGAAATAAACGCATGGTAATAATAAGGCGCGATTGGGGAATGTGGGGATTGATAGTTTCCAGCCCCGTATTATTGTCGATACCCATTGGAGCCATTTTGTTAAGAAAATATTACGGTCACCGCAAGCGCACAATACCCTGTATGCTGAGTTACCTATTGGTTTGGGGACTGGTATTAAATACAGTTTATTGGCTGATAATGAAGATTTTTTAATAACTAAAAGTTAAAGTTGCAGGTTGCATGTCTCATGTTGCAGGTTTGTTTTGGTTATAACTTATAACTCTATGAACTCCAAAATGTCATTTCGTGGGAGGAGGGACGACGACGAGAAATCTCCGTTATGTCACAGGTCGCAGTTTCGTTTAAAATAGGAACACGCCTGCTTGCCGCAGGCAGAGATGACGCAGATATAGCAGACCTGCCTGACGGCGCGAGGCAGGTTTCCGCAAATTCGTTTTGGTAATAAATTTAACTTTAGTACACTTTATGAACTCTAGCGTACTCGTAACTATATTAACTTCCCTACCTCATCAAAACTACCTGCCCCGTTTCCACCCTTGGTGGAAGATTTCAGTCGACAGTCTTCAGTCTTCAGTCGGCAGTCTTCAGTTGGCAGTCCTCAGTAAATTCAAATTATTAAGGATATTTCTTCCGTCGGTGGACGGATCCTCCAGACTCCAACGAAATGACAATCTAACAGGCAG
>JBFFLX010000171.1:0-7098 GCA_041554435.1 Bacteroidales bacterium | reverse complement strand
TGCATATCGACTAAGACTTTCATCCATTTTGTCGAAACCAAAATGGTGAAACTCTATACCGAGTAATGTCGGTACGGGATTACCCTTGCTAATACAATTTTCAGCTCGTTCCTTGCTTCCTATTGCATAAACCGGGTTTAACTTAGTGCCAATGGTAAGTCTTTATTTCCATTTGATGATATTATAATGACCATTGGGGAAGGCTGCAATCCCGCTTTGTAAACATTCCGGTTTCTTCGGCCATATTCAGCATAATGCTAAAAGAAACCCGGTGGACTTGGTCATAAGTAAGCTTATCAATATCAGCACTATCTAGATAATTTAAAACTTCTTTGTTGTATTCTTTGGCCTTTTTATAAACGATTAGTTTTTCGAAGTAGAACATAGTATTGAGGTTTAAGCTTTGATAATTAATACTGATGACATGATACTTAAAGAATAATTATTTTCCTGGCAGTTATACTATTCCCATAATGAACACGCATGTAATATACACCAGCTGGTAATCCCTGCAGTTTCATCTCTGTCTTGTAGTAGAGTTTTTTTCGCATGATCAACTTTCCGTTTGTGCTATATAAGCTGATTAAACGGCCATCTTTAATAGGTTTTTTGAATTTGACAGTCAGTATACCACTGCATGGGTTTGGGTAGATGAGAATATCTGATTTTTCGAACTCTTCTTTCACTCCAACATATTCAATATTCGTTTTTGCCATTATCCAGTGTTCAGGATCAGGGATAACATCAACTACCTGGCTATCTAATTTTAATATATAGTGCTCAAAAGGATCGTCCTGAAGCATTCTGACAATGGTATCTCCATTTTCAAAAACAATTTGATAATCCAAAGTTAAACGAAAGAACTGGGTTGTATCACAGCTGGTACTCTCTGTTGAATATATATGTAAAGTATCACTGTTTTGCTCCCAGTCGATGTCCAGAATGGGATATCCTTCGCCATAATACCATTGATCAAAAAAGTTTGTAAAGTCTATTGCTGAAACCTCCTCTAGGGTGTTTTTGAAGTCTTCCAAAACACTGGTACCATTCCCAAATTCTTCAATATAATTTTGAAGCACCGTAAAAAACACATCGTCATCCTGAATGATATATCTGATCATATGCAATAATAGTGACCCCTTGCAATAAGTTAAATTCCAGTTAAATATTCTTGAAGGATCTAAAAGCCCGCTCTCTGGTACATATACGCTCCCGCAGTTTGTTGAAAAAGCATCATCTCGGGTTTTTTCCAACCACGCTTCGGAGGATCCCGCAAGTCCAAATTGCTCCTCCCCTAGATATCCCCCATACATACCGAACCCTTCACTAAGCCATATATCAGCAAAGGTATTACAAGCCACAAAATCACCAAACCACTGATGAGTGAGCTCGTGGCAATTACCATCGATGAAGGTATGAGTAGTTCCGAACTCCAAGGCATGCATCATGGTAACCAGAGTATTATTTTCTGTCATTGAAGGAAACCCCGGAACAACAACCAGTCCAAAGCATTCATCAGCAAAGGGATACATACTGTAAATATCACTGAAATATTCAACAAAGAGTCCAATGCTGTCCAGACGTTCCTTATAGTCATCCAGGTAATCCTGGTTATAAACATAATGTGTAATATGAATGGAATCCGTAAAGCCTTCTGGCTGCACATAATAATCATAGAAAATATAATCTGAAACAGCGAAAAAAATCATATCATAACTAATTGCATATTTTGTTTGCCATTCGTACTTTACCTTAGCATTCCCTAGTTGTGTTTTGTTATTCAATATCCCTGATGAAACAGCTGTAAGTGTCGAATCCGTGATTAGGTCCATATACACAGAATCTATTTTATCTTCATGCATCTGCTTGCATGGGAACCATTTATAGGCAAGAAATGGCTGACTGAAAGTCCATGTAACCCACCGGTCATAAGCTGAGGTATATTTCCTGTGAATTCCTTTGAAATTTAATCCTGAAGGAGTTCCGTGATAATAAATTTTCACCATAAAATCCTGGTCAGGAGATATGCTTGCTGGTATTTTCAGAAACTGATCAGAATGGTAATGGAGTGCCGCAACATTATCTAAAAAAACCGAATCAATATTCATACTGTTACTAAGTTGAAAAGTAATAGTATCTATTTGATCGTCCATTGCAGATGCATAAATCTCAGTCCAGCCTGAAATTTCCCTATTGTTGTTGCTTACTTCAAGGTTAAAATGATAGAACCCTATATCAAATTGCATCATTTGTTCTGACTCTCTGGAATCTTCCATAACGGAAGAGAAGAGATGAAAGGGTACAATAAATAAAAACAACAACAAAGCCAGAATACCTGAGGTGGCTTCGTTTCTACAACTTAGCGCTTTCATATTCAGTTGTTTGTATCAAATATACAACAAATTTATAAAACCATAACAACACATAGGCAAACGAATTCACTCACTGTTCATGAAATATTGTACCTGAATATAAGTTATGACCTGAGATAGCTGCCTTCAACATATATTTCATAATTCTTCACAAAAGTGCGTTTTCGAAAGTTTAAGATTGTGTTTCTTTAAAGTATATGTGATCAATGATAAAATTTGTTTAACAATTTACAGTATGAATAAATCTTTTTAGATTGAAAAACGGCTATGGTCACTTTGCTCCGGCGAAGGTGGTCACTTTAAATCGGCCTGGGGTGGTCAATTTGACCGGCGTTTCCGGTTGATAGTGTAACTCAGTTAATAATAAAAGCCAGGCATGATAATTTAGCGGATTAAAGGTTATTATGCTGAATTAATGTGAGTTACAAAGCATATATATGCAAGAATGAGCCTTGAGGGAAACAATTTTTAGTATTTATCTTGTGTCTTACTCAAGACTCAAGGATGCTGCTAGGCTTTAAATCAAAAATGGCAATAACCTCTACTTTTAATGTGCACCATTGTTTTTACAGGTTTTTAGTATCCTAATTCAAATAAATTTCGTGTATTTAAAAACTAATTATCAAGAGGTACAGAACACTGTTCTCTTTGTAATAATTAGACTTTCGAGTGCCTAAAATTTTATCGTCCCCTTTAAATAATACATCATTTAGTTTGCCTAACACAATAAAATTTCGACTTTTCTCCAAAAATAAATTTCCCGTAAAAAAAAATGTTTCTCTCTGATTTTAAACCAGTCAAATTAAAATAGTCTCAAAAAACCTAACATAAATACTAGTATTAAAAACCCCTTTTTACTCCCTTGTGGCAAGTGTTTTACTTCAACAATTTTGAGGTAAAAAAAATGAAAAATCTAATTATCAGTATGTTAGTTATTATTGCTTCTGTATCATTTCAGCCAAATTTAGAAGGAAACAACAGTAATACCTTTACCCATGATTTGTTAGAAAGTAATAAAACAATTTTTACTCAGGATTGTAATAAAACCTCGCTCTTAAAATTAATTGATTGTTTTGAGACAGGAGATAAAAAAATTAATATTCAAATAGATAACAAAACACCAGAAACAACCAATGCAACTTATAACCTTGTTTCCTCTAACCATAATGAAGTATTGGGTCCTTATTATATAGAGGAAGGAAATATACAGGAACATGATGTCTCCGATGAATCGTGGGTTGTAGAAATAATTCAAATAAGTGAGGATACCGAATTAAATTATTGGTATAACTAATTGATTGCATTTTATTATAGATTTGTAATTTATTAATCTTAAATTACAAATTTTGAGTAAAAAACTTATTTGTATAGTAGTTATTAATCTATGTTTTGCGTTGATGCTGTTTAGCAAGTCAGACTCAATAACCTTTAATTATGCATTAAAAAAAGCACAGGATTTATTGTATGAAAATGGCGATTCAACCTCATATTATTTAGACAAAGCTTTAGAAATCAGCATTGAAAATGCAAATGTAGAAAATGAAATATTAGCGCTTATTAGATATGCTAAACACAAAGTCACACAAGGATATAAAAATGAAGCCTATGTATTTTGCAAAAAGGCAAACGACTTAGCAATAAAAAATAATATCCACACTTACGATATTGATATAAAGATGTATACAGGTCTGGTTTTTTATCAAATGGGCTTGTATTCGCAAGGTTTGAAATTAATTTTGGAGGCGCAGAAACTTGCTGCTATTGATAAAGATTATTATAGAAAAGCTGAATTAGATTTATACACAGCAATGATATATATGGACATTGGCGACTACAGCAAAAGTATGGAATTTACCAGGTCCAGTATATCTTCATCTTTAAACAGTTATGATTCAATATTTGCATATAATTCATTTTCATACATAACAACTGTTTCCCAAGACATTGATACACTTAATAAATACTTTGAAATATGCGAAAGCCTATTATCTAAAAATCCAGAAATGAAGTACGAAAAAGTAGTCCTCAATGTTAACAAAGCAATGACTTATATAAGTTTGGGTGATTTAGAACAAAGCAAGAGTTTATATTTAGAAGCCATTCGAATTTGTGAAAAAAGTGGATTTGATGAATATTTAAGTATAGTTTACAATAATTACGCATATCAATTAATGTATGAAAATCATTTTGATAGCGTGAAATATTATTTGGACAAATCTTTTAATGTTGCTAAAAAAATTGATAATACTGAGGCTATTGTTGAAGTTTACGATTCCTATTCTGACTATTATAACCGAATAGGTGATTATAAAAACTCCTTGAAATATTCGAAACTATATATAGAAAAAAGTAATGAATTCAGGGAACAAAAGAAATTACAGGAAACAAGGTTTTTGTCGGCAGTTTTTGAAAATGAGAAAAAGGAAAACGCAATATTAAAGCAAAAAAACGAAATGTCACGATTATGGTTATATGTTGTTCTTACCGTAGGTTTTTTAATTTTTGTTTTAGGTGTATCAATATATTTTAGACAAAGGTGGGCCCTGTCGAAAAGTAAGTTGGATACCACTCTTAAAACAAAACAACTCGAGATAGCAGAGGCAAAAATACAAGGCCAGGATGCTGAGCGCGATCGGCTTGGAATGGATCTGCATGATGGTATTGTTGCAGATTTAAGTGGCTTAAAAATGAGAATGCAATCTTCGTTTAAACATAAGGATGAATTTGAACCAATAAATCATAGTCTTAAAACAATAATACAAAACTTACGAGGCCTGTCGCATAGGATGAGGCCTGCAAGCCTCGAGGAATATGGTTTAATTCCAAGTATCCGGAACCTTGCATACACAGTTAATCAATCAGGAAAGTTTAAAGTTACCTTTAGTTGCGACTTCGATGAAAGACTATCGCAAAATGTTGAAGTAAGTATTTATTTCCTTATTTATGAACTTGTAAATAATGCTACTAAATACTCAAAAGGCGACACCATAGATATTCAATTATATAAAGATGAGCAATACATCAATTTATCGGTTGAAGATAATGGTGGAGATTTTAAGAATGACAATGTTAGTAAAGGACATGGATTAAAGAACATAAAAGACAGACTAACTCAATTAGGAGGAGAACTTGTTATCGATGCTCATGAAGATGCAACAGCTTTTATTATTAACATCCCAATAGAAAAATGATGAACCTGTTTATAGTAGATGATGAACCAGTTATAGAAAACGGGCTTCCCTCAATTATCGAAAAAGAAGATAGCGAAATTAAGGTAGTCGGTACTGCGCCAAATGGTGCCGAAGCCATCAGCAAAATATCAACCTTAACCGTTGATTTGGTTTTACTGGATATGAAAATGCCTGAAATGGATGGTGTTGAATGTCTTCGATTACTTAAACAGCAATACCCTGACCTTAAGGTTGTTGCGTTTACAGGCAACACGGTTCCAAGGATATTTAAGGAAATAACCGATTTGGGTATCGATGGCATAATTGAAAAAACAACTGATATACCAATTCTCATAAATAAATTAAAAAGAATATATAAATACAATATTAAAATAATCAGTACTGATTTACCAAGGTTTTACGACTACAGCGAAGAATTGGAGGCTCCCAGATTAACACGTATGGAAACGAAAGTTTTAAGCTTACTCGGGCAGGGATATATCAGGAAAGAGGTTGCCGACATATTAAATAAATCGAAAGATGCCATTGATGCACATGTAAAGAATATGCATAAAAAATACAAATCAGGGCAACTGCATGAAATTATTGAAAAAGCAAAAAAAGCAAGATATATTTAAAAATACTAGAGTTTTTAATAGGTATACTACTACCTGTTTTTAACCTTGACAACAAAAATATGATAGCATATTTTTACAATCAAATAATTTAGTAATATGACAAATGTATTTATTATAGATGATCATCCTACTTTTATTGAAGGAGTAAAAAGTCTTTTTCCCGGTGATCATCCTGAAAAAATTAAAGTATCAGCCAGTGCAACCAGCATAGGCGAAGCCCGAAGAATGTTAAAAAGATCAAGAGCACAAATAGTACTATTGGATTTGATTTTTCCTGATGAATCAGGAGCCGATTTCTGCCTTGAAATTAAAACACACTATCCCGAAAAAAAGGTAATTATTGTAACCGGTGAACTCGACCCGGTTTTATTATTTAATGTATGGAATAATGAAGCCGATGCTATTTTGACAAAATATTTCGAAAGAGATGAATTAATAGTAACCATAGAGTCGGTGTTGGAAGGCGATCGTGTAAAGGGAAATAAAGTGCCAAACTTTAATCTGGTAGGAAAGTTTGATATAAAGAGCAGCAATTCTGTTTTAACAAGAACAGAGCAAAGAGTACTTAACCTTCTTGCCCAGGGCCATAGACGTAAAGATGTAGGCCGCATAATGGACAGCACACAGGCTGCAATAAACTTTCATTGTACAAGTTTATTTCGCAAATTAAGTGTCGATAGCGTAACGCAGTTAATAATAAAAGCCAGGGAAGAAAGATTAGTGGTTTAATATAAACTTACCCTAAGTTTAGTGATTATATATTATTATGGTCAAGATAAAAGAGACAAGATAAAAGAGACAAGATAAAAGATACAAGATAAAAGAGACAAGATAAAAGAGACAAGATAAAAGAGACAAGATAAAAGAGACAAGATAAAAGAGACAAGATAAAAGAAACAAGATAAAAGAGACAAGATA
>JBFFLX010000170.1:0-7118 GCA_041554435.1 Bacteroidales bacterium | reverse complement strand
GCGCATAATGGCAAACTATCTCCCCATAACTGCGATGGGAGCCACTTTGCAGCCCATGTCCACTCAATTTCCTCAGTGTATCCCACACCTAATTCGGTGCCATTATAAGAACACCATGTTAAGGGTTCCGGACATCCCAATGGTTGATTGTCTTCCCAATTTATTTGAACCCCAAAATTGTTTTCATCCCAAAAATAGGAGCCTGATAAGTTCTCTGGAGCCACACACCTCCTGTAAACCTGAATATTATCTATTTCCCAATATTCCCCCGGTGAGGAATTTATTCCACTTACCTTGAACCTGATACGAAAATGTTCTTTTGTCAGATATGATTCTAGATTACAATAAATTGTAGGGTAAATTGAGTCGAATTGATAAAACCTTTTTACCGTTTTCCACTCTGTAGAATCAAGAATTTCAATAGTTAGAGTTTCAATAACACTGCTGATATTATAACTCTTTTTTATATCAAATCTCAAATATAAACTAGGTAAAATCCCTGAATTAAGTTTTGATATCCAATCACTTGTAAGGCTGTAACTGTAGATACCATCGATGGCAGGTGCGCCATTAAATCTCACTGAAGGTTTAGGGGTGCCATTTTCTATGTTAATATTCCAGTTATCGCTTTCCTTTGTCCAGTTATTTACTTCCAGAGAGCCTTCGGTAAATCTTTCAACAAAAGGAATTGTTTTTATTGTATCATTTTGTGAATATAAATAGTTGAAACATAGCAATAAAGCACAAATGAATAGGATTGTTGGTTTCGAAATCAGAGTTTTCATGAATAATAATTTGGTTGCATTAAAAATAGTAAAAAATAAGACTACTTTTGCAGCCGCTTAAGTAAATAAGAAAAAGACTAATTTATCACTATTAAAATGCAGGATATAAGGAATATAGCAATAATCGCCCACGTTGACCATGGTAAGACTACTCTGGTTGATCGTATGCTACACCAGGTTAAACTCTTTAGAGATAACCAGGATATGGGCGATTTAATACTCGACAGCAATGATCTTGAAAGAGAAAGAGGTATTACAATTTTATCGAAAAACGTTTCAGTTAGATATAAAGATGTAAAAATCAATATTATAGATACTCCCGGTCACTCCGACTTTGGGGGAGAGGTTGAAAGGGTTTTAAATATGGCCGATGGTGTGCTTTTGGTTGTGGATGCTTTTGAAGGTCCTATGCCTCAAACCCGATTCGTGCTTCAAAAAGCCATCGATTTAAAATTAAAACCAATTGTGGTTATCAATAAGGTTGATAAACCTAATTGTCGCCCTGATGAGGTTCACGAACTTGTTTTCGACCTTATGTTCAACCTGGGAGCCACGGAAGATCAGCTCGATTTCCCCGTTGTTTATGGTTCATCCAAAAATGGATGGATGTCTGACGACTGGAAGAATGAAACTGAGGATGTTTCTCATTTGCTGGATATGATAATTGAACATATTCCTGCTGCCAAATTCGAAGATGGAACTCCCCAAATGCAAATCACCTCACTCGATTATTCTTCTTTTGTAGGCCGTATAGCCGTGGGAAGACTTACAAGAGGTACTCTTCAAATGGGAATGAATGTTTCTCTTGTAAAAAGAGATGGAAAAGTTACCAAATCTAAAATCAAAGAATTATACCTCTTCGAAGGCCTTGGCAAAGAGAAGATTAAAACTCCGGTGGAAGCTGGTGATATTGTTGCCCTTATGGGAATTGAAGATTTCGAAATTGGCGATACCATTACCGATTTTGATAATCCTGAAGGACTTCCTTCCATAAAAATTGATGAGCCTACCATGAGTATGTTGTTTACCATTAATAACTCACCATTTTTTGGCAAGGAAGGTAAATATGTAACATCCAGGCATTTACGCGACCGATTGTTTTTGGAAACCGAAAAAAATCTGGCACTTAAAGTTGAAGAAACTAATTCAGCCGACAGTTATTTGGTTTATGGAAGAGGAATACTCCACTTGTCAATATTAGTTGAAACCATGCGCCGCGAAGGTTATGAGTTCCAATTGGGACAACCAAGAGTTATTATTAAGGAAATAGATGGTGTGAAACACGAGCCTATCGAAAGTCTTACCGTTTTATGCCCGGAAGATTTTACCGGCAGAGTAATTGAAATTGTTTCCAACCGTAAAGGTGAGTTCCTTAATATGGAGCCCAAAAACGACAGAATGATGCTCGAATTCAGAATTCCTTCACGAGGAATTATTGGTTTGAGAAACAATATTTTAACCTCTACAGAAGGAGAAGCCATAATTGCCCATCGTTTCGATAAGTTTGAGCCATGGAAAGGTGATTTCATTATGCGTAATAATGGAGCTTTGATTGCAATGGAAACAGGTACTGCAATTCCTTTTGGTATTTGGAAACTTATCGACAGAGGTAAGTTTTATATACATTCCAACGATATGGTTTATGCCGGTCAGGTAATAGGGGAGAGCACTCGTGCAGGCGATCTTGTGATTAACGTAAATAAAGGTAAAAAACTTAGTAATATGCGCTCTTCGGGTTCCGATACCAAGGTTTTGATACCGCCTCCGATTATCTTCTCACTTGAAGAGTATATGGAGATTATCAGAACTGATGAATATCTTGAAGTAACACCACGATCATTGAGATTGAGGAAAATCCTTCTTAACGAGCACGATAGAAAAAGGGCATCAAAGTAACATCGGGATTAATCCCGATGCTTTGATAAATCCCTATCTGATAATTATCTTTTCAGAATATCTCTTTCCCTTATAGTCAACTACAAAATTGTAAATGCCTGGTGAAACACCTTTTATATTTATGTTTTGGTTGGCAGTTTTTTGTTCGCTTAACTTATCGGTATAAACTACTTTCCCTTCGGTATTATAAATATTAATATTTATCGTCGAAGGTTCATCCAAAATATAAGATAAAACAAATTGTCCGTCGCTTGGATTAGGACTTAAAGTAAAACTTAAGTTAGCGTCTGATATGTTGCTTGTATTCAAATACATATCAGCATAAAAACTATTGTAAATTCTGTCTCCAAAATCGCCATTAAAAGATTTTATTACGTTTCCTTCAAGGTTATAGAATTTTAATGAACCATTACCTTGTCCGGGTTCTGCCCAGAAGGAAATTCCATTATCTCCCGTGTCGAACATATAGAAATCGTAAATACCATTAAAAAGAGTTAGAGTATCGATATAATCAGTTGCATTGCTGAGATTTTTTCTTTCAAAAATTTTAACTCCGGCGGCAGTTCTTATTTCATATCGGTTTTGATAAGCAGCATTATTAGTTTTAAAATGTATTATTAATGTTCCCGGATAAATATCTACCTGATTATAAGATGAAGAATATGAGTCGTTTATGTGATTTTCATCTTCTTGTCCGTTGGGATTAGAAACAACAGCATTAAAAACACCATTACCATTCTGCCATTCTTCCCAATCAAACTCATCGAGAGTAATTTGCTCAGTTTTCATTGGTTCCAAATCTCCTGTCCAATTGTATGTTTTAGATGAGCCTTCAGGACCATAATTAATATCTAAGGAAGTAAGATTATTAGCGCCAAGATTTTTGATAACTATAATAGGATTAGATGCAGTTGGATTATATCTCATATATCTTTTTGCATTATTGGGAGCAATTATTTCATCAATAGCCGCATCATTTTGGAAATTGAAGTTGGTATATGAAAACATATGGACCTTAAGGTCATAGGTGCCGTATTCATCATATTCTGAATTATAATCAACAGTGATGGAATCGGAATTAACATAATCAGTAATTTCTATATCCTGTTCTGTTACTTTCATTCCCGGGCACCATCCGGCACGATCGTAAATCCAGGTTCCTCCCTGCGGATATAGCGGATTTTCAGCACATTCCTGAATTATTTCCCAACTTAAAATATCCTGACCGTCAATTGCAAAACTATGTGTCTTCTCACAAAATTCCGCACAATTGGTAGGATTATCAAATAAGTGACCGGTAGTTCTGGTTTTTACTTTCCATTGTACAGCGAGAGGATCGACACCAATTTTTTTAGGCGGTGCATTTTGCTCCATATCCTTAAGATTCCAATAACCATTATAGAGTTTTTCAATTTTTATAACATCACGAGGAGGAGTTCCTACTATCATATGAAATTCCAAATCGAGCAATTCCTGAAAGTTTCCGGCGCTTATATGAACGCTATCGCGTAAAAATGGCTCATAATCGGTAACATCATAAATCCAGGTAAAGCCATCATTACCAAGACTTAAATTATTCCCGTAAGGAGTAATAAATCGTCCTATTTCCCAAGGGATAAGGATTTCATAAGGATCACCATAATAAATATAAGTTTCATTATAAAGTGTAGTATCGGCACTAACTAATGTTGAATCTGTGGCATTTCCTGCCGCATCATAAACATAATTATTATAGTATTGAGGCCATTTTAAAATAGTGTCTATGGCTGTTACCGGATCAAGAGGATCATAAAAAATAATACTGTTTGCAGCCATCTGGAAGGTGTCAATAACTACTATCGAATCCAATAAACTAATATTATAATTACCTTGTTGAAGTTTTATAAACGGCTTATTATTAAGTCGATAGCCGTTTTTGTGGCGTGTACTTCCTTCGTATGATTTCCATTCCGGCTGACCGAAAAAGTCGATGGCATCGAATGAATTTGGACTTGAGTCGTAAATTAAGGTTCCACTTCCTTCATCAAATTTATAATATGCAAGTATATTGTTGTAATAAGGATGAGTATTGTCGATGCTTTTTCCAACGGTTGTCATAATAGTCTGGATATCCAGTGCCTCATCCCAAATAATAAAATCATCGATATAACCTTCATAGAAGTTATTTGTTTTAGCGCCTCCAATAAAGAATTCGCTAATGCCCGCCATACTCATCTTTTTACCCGATCCGGTATAAAACATTAAACCATTTAAATACATTCTCATATTTCCGTTGTCGACGTTTTTGGTAAATGTCCACTGATTCCATTGCCCTTTAAAATTTGAAGCACTGGGGGCCGTACGGTTTATTCTGTCGTATCCTCCATCTCCATTCTGGCCTGCATCCCAGTAAATCTGGCTATTACTCCAGGGTAGGTGAGCATTAAGTACTCTTTCTCCATCATCATTAAATCCATGAAAAATTGAATTATTCATAGGCTGTTTTAGGGGGTCGCCATATTGCCAGAAAGAAATGGTAATTGTAGAATCAATATTGTCGAAAACCTGAGAGGGAACCTCTATCAAATCCCATCCGCTAAAGTGCAAAAACTTATCTGCATCAGCGGAAGCCAGGGTTTCATTAGAAGCACATACAAAGGATGCTATTTGAGCATTTCCTTCTGATTCAGCATAACTTATGTCGATTAACACATTGGAACTACCATCCCAGTTAAAGGGGAAACTAAAGTCAATTTGATTGTCGCCCGACGAAAATTGGCTGTTTCTTTCAAAAACAGTTGTAAATCCATAATTAATTAAAGTATCCTGAGGCAGAGTATCCAGTTCGAATGACTTCATTTTAATACTAAAATGTTTTAAGATAACATCCGAATCCAGATTAATTATCAATCCTGTTAAGTCGCCTTGCGTCAAACCTGCTGATTGAAGTTCATTTGCAGTATAAATAAATTGGGCACGACCATCGCCGGAAGTTCCAAAAGGGAAATCCATTGTAGTTGAGTTAGTTCCTACATCTACCTGACTCTGAGGTGATGTTTGGTTAATATATTCCAAACTTGGCACATAAGTAAAGGAAGGTGTATTCATGGCCATCAATGTGTCGGGAGCAGTATTGTTTACCTTAAATTTTGGGTGAGTGTACTGAGTGGAATCGAACTCGCCTGTATGTTCGTAAATCCTAGTATGTGTTGTATAATCCCATTCGCCACAAGCCGGATTTTGGTTGGGATCGCATTTCAGATTATAATACATAAGAATCTTGGAATAACTAATTGTATCACCCGGAAACAAGTATTTTCCTTCTCTGGGTGCATTCCAGCCCGGATTTACAGGTGTGTCATAATCAATGGTTTGCACCACTATTGTGTCGCCATTGTCGGCAAAAACAAATGAAGTTAAAAAAACTAATAGTGCTAGGGATAACAAAGATCTCATATTATTTAATTTTAGTAATGACTTTTTGCTTATTGAAATTCAAAAGTAATCTTTTTAATTATTCTTTTCCATCTGACAACCCTGGCCTATTCAGAAGCTGCATTTTACTTAAATAAAATACTATTTTCGCCAGCAGAAAAAATAAAATGAGTTTCAGAGATATTTTTGAAAATATTAGTCAAAGAGTTCCGTTTTAAGAAAAAGAATATATATGAATAGAATTAAATTTAGTTTGATAATTATTGTAGCACTTGTTTTAAACAGTTGCAGTATCCTTAATCAGGCAGGTGAATATGAGCGTTTTATAGGAAGTGTTTTTACAATAGATAATGTTCAGGCAACTGAGTTAGGCGGGGTTGATATAAGCGAACTAAATAATGGCGAAAGCCTTAATGCAGGAGATATTATGACCCTTACGGGAAGATTATTCAGTGGTAATATGCCGTTAAAGTTAAATGTATTTATTGAAGTAAATAATATAAATGATAAAAGGGCTGCCATTTCGGGTATGGACTGGAAATTTTTGATGGGAGAAACTGAATATGCTGCCGGAAGTTTTGACGATAGAATAGAAGTAGAACCTTATTCCAAAAAAGTATTTAAGGTTAAAACTCAATTGAATTTACTGGATGTCCTCAATTCAGGATCACTGCCTCAGATAATTAAAGTTGCAAGAAATATTAATGATGAGGAAGAAATAAAAAAACTAGATATCAAACTGAAAATCAAACCATATTACAAAACAAGTTCCGGAATGAAAAAACTACCTACTTATATTACTTTGAAACCTTAGTTTATAAAGGGACATAGGGACAAGGCGGTGTGTTTTAGTGGATAATTGATAATTGATAATTGACAATTGATAATTGACAATTGATAATGAAGAATGGAAAATGAAAAATGATTGTTTACATTATATAATCCTCTAATCCTCTGATCCATTGATCCTCTGATCCTCTATTCTAATAAATTCAATACTCCCACTTTTTCTTTTTTCTTGTT
>JBFFLX010000169.1:0-7174 GCA_041554435.1 Bacteroidales bacterium | reverse complement strand
GGTCATTGGTCATTGGTCATTGGTCATTGGTCATTGGTGGTTCATTCAAACCCTACACTATTCACTATTAACTATTAACTATTAACTATTAACTATTCACTATTCACTCTTCACTCTTCACTATTCATTCACATTCCCGGCATTTTGTCAGGTTTCGAAAATTTGGGATTTGTTATAAAATCTTCATCTGTTAAAGACTTCAAAAAACTTATAAGATCACTTTTTTCCTGAGGGGTTAACTGAACGCCATTGGTATTGGCATGATGCATTAGTGGATTAACCAGTGGAGTCATTAATACGCTATGGGAATACATATCGATAACTTCTTCCAGAGTATTAAATCGTCCATCATGCATATATGGTGCCTGATAGATAATATTTCTCAAACTACTTGCCTTATATGCTCCCTTGTCCATGGGATCACCGCTAATAAAAAGCCTGTCAAATTGATCGGAATAAGAAGATTCTTTCCCATTATTGTAAAAAAGGTGAGTAGTAAATAAAGGATTTCCTCCACCACCATGACAATGGAAACAGTCGGCTCCTTCTTCTGTTGTAAACAACACATAACCATTCATTTCCGATTGATTAAGTTGAGTTTCGCCTCTTAGATATTTATCGAATTTCGAGTTAGCAGTAACCAAAGTTCTTACAAATTGTGCAATAGCTCGTTCTACATTTCTAAAGGTAATTTTACTGCTTCCAAAGGCTTTTTCAAACAATTCAGGATAGCCATCAATAGAATTCAACACCTCAACAACTGTTACAGTATCAGTTCCTATTTCATTTTGGGCAATAAATGATATTCTTACAATATCTTCAATATTATTTAAGTTTTCTTTCACATTATTTTTAAAGACATTCCCATTCCAGCCATAAGCCGAGTTATTCCAAACCAGATTCATCAACGGTAATGTTACATGATGTGTTTCCTCCCCGTTAAATCCTTTGGGATGGCCATTTTTAAAATTTGGATTATTTATTCCAGCCTCAAATGAATACTTCTGTTGATGGCAATTTGAACAGCTAATTTGTTCAGAAACTTTTTGTCTTCCCGATAATCGGCCATCATAAAATAAATACCTGCCCAATTCAACTCCCTCAACTGTAAGAGGATTATCATCTGGAATATTTAATTTATTTGGAAAACCATATGGAATTTCAAAATCGTAAGCAGTTGTATTATAAGCAGCAGGATTTTCAATGTTTTGTTTTTGGCAAGAAACCAACCCTATTAATAGAAAACCCATAAAAAACAAAGGAAGTTTATAAGAATAAAGTTTCATAGTATTAATTTAAATCTTTGTATTTAACCGACTTAATCAAGAAAACATCGTGCCCGTTTTCGCAGGCTAAAGATATAGCTTTTTGATTTTGCATTATCTTACCACCATATTTATTAAAATCCCAAATATTAGGATTTGTGAACCAATTCTCTACCTGCATAACTACCTCAATTTGTGCAACTTTTGAAGGTTTAATCTCTACAGAACTATTTTCCAGACTAAGTTCGAAATAATTTTGCACAAAGCCTGTAACATTCCTTTCCGAATCATAGTTTTGTCCAATACCCAAATGAAAATTAAAAACCTTAGGCTGGTTTAAAGTATCGAGCCACTTTCCATTAAGTTTCATATAATGGTATCCACCTCCTAAATACTCTGGCCAAAACATAAATGACTCCGGTGGGTTTACAAAGAGACGAGATTTATTTTTTTTCTCATTTATTCCAAAAGTAAAACTCATTTTTTCATAATTACCAGGCTTGATGCTATCGTCTGGTGAATAATTAAAAGTTGCCGGAATATCTGTATCCACATAATGAATATCATTGTATTTATCTAAAACTATTGTATCTCCGTTTTTATTGTAAAGTTTTATATCGGAAATGAAATACTGAATTTCACTAATCATAAACTTGTTTCCGGCAGCATTAATATAATTAAATGTGTCGGCTTTTATACTATGGCTAATATTCAATTGTAACTTACCAAAATCAGTTTCATTATTTCTATTTGAGAAATCACAAGAATACATACTGAATATCAGCAATATAAAAAACCAAATAAAATGTCTTTTTTTCATTTATTAAAAAATAAAATTAACAAGATTGTTAAAACAATAAAACCAATTATTTACAAAATTAACACTATTATGATTTAATTCATAATAAATTTATCCTAAAATTTCCCATTATGCCATCCTAAAATAATAAGCCAAAATCAAATCAAACTATTAATACTTTCAATTTCGACATTCACCGACAAAACTCTAAAACTCACCTATTTTGTATTTACTGAGCTCGTTTTTGAGCATACATTTGTTTAAAAAAATAATAATAGCTATGAAAACTACTATAAAAATTACTACAATTATTACCACCCTTTTACTAAGTACTACCACATTTGCTTTTAACGTAAATGATAAGGAATCATACATAAATGATATCCCATTTAACACAAATGATATAGCATCTGAAACAATTTATAATAATGCTATTACCAAAGACTTCAGTCTTGAAGAAGAAGAGTATATTGATGATATACCTTTTAATACTGCTAATATTGCAGAGGAAAAAATGAATGAAATTGCAAATGAAAAAGAGTTTACTCTAGATGAGGAAGCCAGTGTTAATGATATTCCATTTAATACTAAAATAATTGCTCATTCAGCAATTATTTCACAGGCATTATCAGAGAGTTTTGATTTGCCAGAAGAAGAGTATATAAATGACATACCTTTTGACACCTTTGCAATATCAACTGCCATAAAAAGCACAAATGATCTTACAAATAACTAATTTAAAACGTTTTATTTGGAATAATTATTAATTATAAATTATGCAATAATTTTAATATTAATTAAATATTCAAACACCAATAATAACTATCTTTACAGCACCTTATTACAAGGATATATTATCATAATAAGCATCTGATATACAGGTGCTTTTCAATTTTTTAAAAATTATAATGTCAAGAAATTTATATATAGCAGCTGCAGAAAAAGAAGCAGGAAAATCGATGGTAGTTTTGGGAGTGATGGAATTTCTCTCCAGGCACATAAAACATGTTGGTTTTTTTCGTCCTATTGTTGGTTCTGCAACTAAAGTTGATAATCATATCGATTTAATACAAAAACGATATAACCTCAATTGCAATTATGATGAAATGTACGGTATTACAGTATCAGAAATGATAGAGTACATAAATGATAATAATGTTGATGCTATTCATCAGAAAATAATCCAGAAATATAAAATTCTTGAGAAGAAATGTGAATTTGTACTTGTAGAAGGAAGTGATTTCAGAGATCATCTTAGCGCATATGAATTCAACTTCAACCTTAGGGTGGCTAATAATTTAGGTTGTCCGATAGTGGGCGTTCTTAGTGGCAGAAACAAAAGTACCAGTGAAGTTGCCTATTCTCTGCAGATTATGCAGAATGTAATGGACAATGAGAAATGTACTCGTGTTGGTATGGTTGTAAACAGAGCAAATATCAACGACGTCACCGATATTAAGAAGATCCTTGCTGATCATAAAGGAGAAGATGAAATAGATTTTGTTATACCTGAGGTAAATTCGCTTCAGAATATTACTATGAGGCAGATAAAACATGCCTTAAATGCAAAACACCTTTATGGTAACCCTGAAAGCCTTGACTTTGATGTTACTGATTTTAAGGTTGGAGCAATGAATTTGGAGCATTTCCTTGAGCATACTAAGCAAGGCACTATGGTAATTACTCCTGCCGACAGAATTGATATAATCATGGGAATCGGGATGACAATTCTGGCAGGCGACTTTCCAAAAATAGCGGGCATACTTTTAACGGGTACTTACAAACCAAACAAAATTGTTAGCAGGCTTCTTGATAGTTTAAAAAAACTACCCCTGGCAGTGCTATCCACAGAAACCGGCACCTATGAAGCAGCCAAAAATGTTAGCAATATCACGCCCCTCTTAAAGCCCGAAAACCAAAGGAGAATAGCTACTGCACTTGGCCATTTTGAAGCCAACGTTAATCTTACAGAATTAGGTAATAAAATTTCCATTTCTAAAACCAGTATACGAACTCCATTAATGTTCGAATACGAATTGTTTGAAAGAGCTAAAGAAAATAAAAAACATATTGTTCTTCCGGAAGGAACCGACGACAGAATACTAAAAGCTGCGGATATTCTCAACAGAAGAAATGTGGTTGAGTTAACACTTTTGGGAGACGAACAGGAAATAATTAATAAAGCCTCTGCCCTTAGAATAAAATTAGAGGGAATAAACATTATCGATCCTTATGATAATGATCTGATAAATGAATATGCTGCAGAATATTATCGCCTCAGAAGCCACAAAGGAGTAACAAAAGAAGGTGCTAAAGATTTAATGCATGATGTTAGTTATCTTGGCACTATGATGGTTCATAAAGGTCATGCTGATGGTATGGTTTCGGGTGCAGTTCATACAACTTTACATACTATCCGCCCGGCATTTGAGTTTATAAAAACCAAACCAGGTGTTTCAATTGTTTCAAGCTCATTTTTTATGTGCCTGGAAGACAAGGTTTTGGTTTATGGCGACTGTGCTGTGAACCCAAATCCTAATGCTGAAGAACTTGCTGACATTGCAATAAGTTCAGCAGATACAGCGCTTATGTTTGGAATTGAACCACGTATTGCTATGCTCTCTTACTCCACCGGAAGTTCTGGAAAAGGTACTGATGTAGATAAGGTAAGAGCGGCGGCTGAAATTGTTAAAAAACGTCGTCCAGACTTAAAAACTGAAGGACCTATTCAATATGATGCTGCTATAGATGCTTCTGTTGCTAAAACAAAACTTCCCGACAGTGAAGTAGCAGGAAAGGCTACAATTTTCATTTTCCCCGACTTAAACACAGGAAATAATACTTATAAAGCAGTACAACGTTCAGCCAACGCCATAGCAATTGGTCCAGTTTTACAAGGTCTTAACAAACCTGTTAACGACTTAAGCCGTGGCTGCCTTGTGGCCGACATCGTGAATACTGTTGTAATTACCGCTATTCAAGCTCAACAGGAAAAATAAAGAATAATTATTTTTTCGGTTTTTTCCCTTTTACAGATAAATTTTTCTGTATCACACTTATATTTTAATATTTTTACTGACTCTGTGATTATAACAATTTTGCTAACAAAAATATTTGTTCCAAAATTCAATATTTAAAAGAAATTCCATTAGTAATAAATATTTATAAGTATGAAAAAGAGTATCTTACCAATAGTATTTTTTGCATTTTTTATTAGCCTTACCTCCTATGGTCAAACCCTCAGGGAAAAACTCACCGAATTACAAAAAAGCTATGATTTCTCCTTTAAGGAGATAAAAACCAAGGATGAATTTAAAGAGAAATATCTTATAAATTTTACACAAAAACTTGATTACCAAGGAAAAACAAATGATACTTTTACACAAAGAGTGTTTATTTCACATAAAGATTTTAGCAGTCCGGTGGTTTTTATCACCGAAGGTTATGATGCCAACAGAGCAGAAAGCCCTGATTTTGAAAGTGAAATAACAAAATACCTCGAAGCCAACCAGGTTTGTATTGAGCATCGTTATTTCAGCAAATCAAAACCAGATAGTTTAGTATGGGAATACCTTACTGTTGAAAATGCTGCAAATGACCATCACAGGGTTGCCATGTTTGTAAAAGACATCTATACCGGTAAAATAATATCCACAGGAATAAGTAAAGGAGGTCAAACAACAAACTTTTTCAAATATTTCTTTCCCAACGATGCCGACATTTGTGTTCCCTACGTAGCGCCTTTGAATTTTTCAACAGAAGAAAGAAGAGTTTATACTTTTCTTGAGAATGTTGGCAGCCCCGAATGTAGAGCCAAAATATTAAAGTATCAGCGAAATATGCTTGAAAACAAAGATATATACCTTGGCAAATTCAAAGAAATGACTGAAGATAAGAAATTGAAATACTCCATGGGTCTTGAAAAGGCATACGAACTTTTGGTTTTTGAATACTCCTTCGCATTTTGGCAGTGGGGTATGTACAAATGCGAGGATATTCCAGAAGACATAAATGAGGCTGATAAAATGCTTCAGCATCTCAATAAAGTTACCGGTTTCGATTGGATTTCTATTGAAGGTATAAAAAAAATGCAACCATTTTTCTACCAGGCCATGAGAGAAATTGGAATGTATGGTTATGACATTACAGAGTTTGAAGGTCTCACATCATATACACACAACCCCATATTCGACTTTACTTTCCCCAAGGGAATTGAAGTAGTATTTGAGCCGGAATTAATGCAAAGAGTAGATTTCTTTATAAGGCATAAAGCCCAAAACATGATTTTTATTTATGGAGAAACCGACCCTTGGTCGGCACCAGCAGTGCAATTGGCTTATCATACGAATTCAATAAAAGTAGTGAAAAAAGGTGGCAGTCATAGAACAAGAATCAACAATTTGCCTGTACAACAGAGAAATCAGATACTTGATAGTTTAAAATCGTGGTTAGCACAACCAAAAAAAATGACAGATGTTGACAATGAAAATTACAAGAAAGTTACTGGTGTTGGCGGAATATTTTTCAAAAGTAAAGACCCTGCAAAACTGAGAGAATGGTATAAAACTAATTTAGGATTGGTTACAAATGATTATGGTTCTCTTTTCGAATTCAGATCAAGCGATAATCCTGAGAGTAAAGCATATCTTCAGTGGAGTCCGTTTGCTGAAAAAACAAAATATTTCGAGCCATCAGAAAAGCAATTCATGATTAACTACAGAGTTGAAAATATCGAAAAGCTTGTGGAGGAACTCAAAAAGAATGGCGTTACAGTTTTGGATGAAATCGAAAGTTATGAATATGGCAAATTTGTTCATATACTTGATTCTGAGAATAATAAAATTGAATTATGGGAAGCCGTTGATAGTGTTTTTACTAAACTTTACGATGGTGAAACAACAAAATAATAGAGGAGTATAATTATCATAAAAGTATTTGTAAATAGTTTTTAATCAGTTTCTTTAACCCTAAATATGCAATAGAACCTCAAAAAGTGTTCTACTGCATATCGACTAAGACTTTCATCCATTTTGTCGAAACCAAAATGGTGAAACTCTATACCGAGTAATGTCGGTACGGGATTACCCTTGCTAATACAATAGTTCAGCTC
>JBFFLX010000168.1:0-7176 GCA_041554435.1 Bacteroidales bacterium | reverse complement strand
TTGAAACATAAATAATGTTTTTGTCCAGATCTTTTTTGACCACAAACCATGGGCCTCCACTTAAACCTAAGCCTTTTCTCTGTCCAATGGTATGAAACCAAAAGCCTTTGTGTTCTCCCAATATTTTATTGGTTTCAAGTTCACGAATTTCACCCGGCATTACACCTATCTGTGCTTTTATAAAATCGTTATAGTTTATTTTTCCCAAAAAGCAAATCCCCTGACTGTCAGGACGTCCTGCACTTGGTAACTTCATTTCATGGGCAATATCCCTTACTTTTGATTTTGGCAGATGCCCGATGGGAAACATGGTTTTTTGAAGTTGATCGTAAGTAATCTGCCCGAGGAAATATGTCTGGTCTTTAACTTTATCTGCGGCGGTACTTAAAAATACACCTTCATCAGTTTCGTAATTTGAAGCATAATGGCCTGTAGTTATTTTATCAAATTCCTCTCCATATTTATCGTTAAAAGCGCCAAACTTTATGAGAAGATTACACATAATATCAGGATTGGGAGTAAGTCCTTTTTTTACAGTTTCTATGGTATATTTTACCACAGAAGCCCAATATTCCTCCTGTAAATCAACAATATCGAATTTGCAATTATACTTCTTGGCTATCCATGATGTAATTTCAATATCCTCTTCCGAAGGGCAGTCCATAAATGCCGACTGATCCTCCATGCCTATTTTAATGTAAAAAATATGCGGGTCGTAGCCCTGCTCTTTAAGCAAAGGAATAGTTACCGAACTATCAACTCCACCCGAAACCAAAGATGCTATTTTCATCTAAAAAAAATTTTTGCAAAGGTCGGTAAAATGTTGATAATCGGCAATTGTTTTGTTATGTGAAATTCAAATACTTAAATAAATTTACATAACACTTGACTTTTGGTTTTTTTGAATTTAAATTTGTTGACGAAACATGTAAAAGTTTATAATCCGGGAATAATTAACCGAAACCCTGAATTATGAAACAGTCATTTTTTAAATTTATTTACTAATTAAACTCTAATTATCATGAAAAAAGAAAACCTAGTTATCAAAATTTTACTCGTTATTCTTCTAATATCCAATGGATTTTTAATGTACGATTATTTCAATTTTAAATCAAAACTTGAACCTAAAGAGCCTCATACCCAGGTTTTGGATACTGCTACTTATCACAAAATTTATGAGGCAGCTGAGATGTCACAATTTATGCAAGTAAATTCTGAATTAATCTTGAAAACATCTTCCGGTGATGAGATTCCGTTAAAGGATCTTATAAAAAGTGAGCCCGTCTTTGTTTTCGATTTCGAAAATATAAGTTGCGAAGAATGTTTTGAGCAGGAAATGAACAGGCTGGTAGATATGGCAAATGAGGTAGGTAATGAAAGGATACTTTTTGTTTCTTCCTTTGCTAGTTCCAGAGAGCATATGAAAATGGAAAAGAAATATAAGGTTAAAATCTTCAATATTGGGGAAAATAAATTTGACCTTCCTGTTTCAAATGAAGCTTATCCTTTTACTTTTGTAATTAATCCTGATTTTAAAACAGAGGCCTTTTTCTTTCCTACAGTAGATTATTTTAAAATGGGGAAAATTTATTATTCAATAGTTTATAATAAGTTGTTTTCTTAATTTAATACTCTACTATATCTTTATTGTAGCACATATTCTTTGAAATTGGATTAATTTGTTATTATCCTAACAAATACCTTTTCTCAAACTAAAATTTATTATTTTTGAGGTTTGTAAAATTATTGAAATACCTTAAAAATAGACACATGTACGATAAAGTTAAAGAGCATCTTATAAAGGAAATAAAAGATATCCGTGAAGCAGGATTGTATAAGGAAGAGAGAATAATCACTAGTCCACAACAGGCAGAAATACAGTTAAATACAGGTCAGAAAGTTTTGAATTTTTGTGCCAATAATTATCTGGGACTTTCAAATCATCCAGAATTGATAAAAGCGGCTAAAGAGGCTTTGGATACTCATGGTTACGGAATGTCATCAGTAAGATTTATTTGTGGAACTACTGATTTGCACAAGACTCTTGAAAAGAAAATTGCCGACTTTTTCGGTACAGAAGATACTATTCTTTATGCCGCTGCCTTCGATGCTAATGGTGGTGTTTTTGAACCTCTTTTAACAGAAGAAGATGCAATTATAAGTGATAGTCTTAATCATGCATCTATAATTGATGGAGTTCGTCTTTGTAAAGCACAACGTTTCCGTTATGCAAATGCCGATATGGCTGCTCTTGAGGAAGAACTTAAGAAAGCACAATCATGCAGATTTAAAGTTATTGTTACCGATGGCGTTTTCTCAATGGACGGTAATGTAGCACCCGTTGATAAAATGGTAGAACTGGCAGAAAAATACGATGCAATGGTTATGGTCGACGAATGTCATTCAGCAGGTGTTGTTGGCAAAACCGGAAGAGGTGTTACCGAGCATTTGAACATAAGAGGAAAAGTTGAAATTATTACAGGAACATTAGGCAAAGCCTTTGGTGGTGCAGTTGGTGGATTTACAACCGGTAAAAAAGAAATTATTGAGATGCTGCGTCAGCGTTCACGTCCATATTTATTTTCAAATTCATTACCTCCAATAGTTGTTAATGCAGGTATCCGGATGTTTGATATGATGAGTGAAACTAATGATCTACAGGACCAGCTTCATGAGAATACAACTTATTTTATGGAGAAAATGAGTGCTGTAGGATTCGATATAAAACCAACACAGTCAGCAATTTGTGCAGTAATGTTATACGATGCAAAACTTTCGCAGGATATGGCTGCCAAACTCCTTGAAGAAGGAATTTATGTAATAGGTTTCTATTTCCCGGTGGTTCCAAAAGATCAGGCAAGAATAAGAGTGCAACTTTCTGCAGGTCATAATCGTGAACATCTCGATAAAGCTATTGCTGCCTTTACAAAGGTTGGTAAGGAAATGGGAGTTGTTTGAGTTGGGAGTTATGAGTTATGAGTTGTGAGTTATGAGTTGTGAGTTGTGAGTTTTGAGTTATGAGTTGTGAGTTTTGAGTTGTGAGTTGTGAGTTATGAGTTGTGAGTTATGAGTTGTGAGTTATGAGTTATGAGTTTTGAGTTGCGAGTTACGAGTTGCGAGTTATGAGTTATGAGTTGTGAGTTGCGAGTTACAAGTTTCAGGTTGATGGCCAACCAATGACCAATGACCAATAACTAATCACTAATGACTAATCACCAATGACTAATGACCAATGACTAATCACTAATGACTAATGACTAATGACCCTGCCTCGCCGGCAGGCAGGCAATGACTAGTTACCATTAACAGTAAAAAATGATATACGGAATAGGAACAGATATTATTGAGGTTAGCCGGATGGATAAACATCTGGAAAACAATGATGCTCTTAGGGATAAGTTATTTACTGAGGCCGAGCAAAAATACTGCTTAAAGGGAAAAATTACACGTGGTCAGTGTTATGCAGCGCGCTTTGCTGCCAAGGAAGCATTTTTTAAAGCACTGGGAACCGGTTACCGTTATGGTATGGCATTTCATGAAATAGAGGTTTTTAACGATGAATTGGGAAAACCATATATTCAACCCACTGGAAAAGTGAAGCAATTTGTGGAAGAACAGAAAATAAAATCAATTCACCTATCCATTTCTCATGTTAAAGAATTGGCAAATGCCTTTGTAGTTTTGGAAATGTAAGTTTATTTTTTCAAATCCTTCAAATAAAAAGCAGCAGTCTTTTTTATACTTTCATCAATGCTCATAAATTTATATGATGTAGCATCAATTATCTTTTTATTGGAATAATTATAGATTTGATTTGCTGTTACTGCAGTTTCTTTTGTAATACTTGATTGCTTCCCTGTAAAAAGGCTTTTTATCCATAATGCACGCCAGGCAATTTCACTTAAAAATCTTTTGGCTTCTATTTGAGGAGGCTTAACATTAAGTGCCTTAGCCATAGAAGTAAAGAAAATTTTATAAGGAACATTTTCAGCATTTATGATAAATCTTTCGGCAGAAATATCACTTTCCATCAGAATTATCATGAGTTTTACAACATCTTCAACATCCACAAAACCATTGCTTCCGCGAGTATAGAACTTTAATCCGCGATACATGGTATCGAAAAGTTTTGCGCTTCCTTTGTTCCAATCGGCAGGTCCTATTATGATCGAGGGATTTACAATTACAGCATTCAACCCTTCTGCAATAGCCCTCCATACTTCCATTTCAGCATGGTATTTACTGGTTGAATAAACAGAAGTTTTTTTGGAATTCCATTGCGAATCTTCATCAACTATTCCAGTAACTCCGGCACGTCCCAGAGTTCCAATGCTACTTACATGAATTAGTTTTTCAATTCCGGTTTCCAAACATGCATTAACCAGATTTGCTGTTCCTATTCGGTTTGTATCTGCTATTGTTTGCTTGTCGGACGACTGAAAAGAAACTGCCGCAGCACAATGGTAAACTTTAGTTATATCCTTTAAAGCCTCTGTTATCGATTGATAATCAAGGATATCGCCATCAATCCACTTGATTTTATCAAAGATATTTTGAAAATCATCGGTATAATATGAAAAGATACGTTTTGTTATATTTATATCAGACGAAGGCCTTTTTAAGGCAAAAATATCCTTCTCCTTTTTAAGGAGTTCCAGAAGCAAATGTGCCCCTACCAATCCGGTTCCACCCGTTACTAAAATCATATTGCAAAGTAATTAAATTTATATCACTATGTTTAATTTTTTTCCCTTTTAAGGGGATGCATTCCGGAAATAACAACAATTTACCTAAAAAGGCTTATATAGACTATAATTGTCGCCATGCATTCGTTCAAAATTTCTATTTTTGCCAAAATTTCGAATTGTGAGTGATATAAAGAATTTTGTAGAAGAATTACGTTGGAGAGGCATGATACATGATGTTATGCCTGAAACTGAAGAGCAACTTTTAAAGGAAATGACGGCCGGATACGTAGGTATTGATCCCACTGCCGACTCATTACATATAGGTCATTTGGTTGGTGTAATGATGTTGAAACATCTTCAAATGTCTGGTCATAAGCCAATTGCACTTGTTGGAGGTGCTACGGGTATGATAGGTGATCCTTCGGGAAAATCTGCTGAACGTAATCTTCTTGGTGAGGAAGAACTTAGGAAAAATGAAGCCGGATTAAAAAAGCAGTTGGCAAAATTTCTGGATTTTGAATCTGACATCCCAAATAAAGCAATGCTTGTTAACAATTATGATTGGATGAAGGAATTTAGTTTTCTTGATTTCATAAGAGATGTTGGAAAGCATATTACCGTTAACTATATGATGGCAAAGGATTCTGTAAAAAAGCGCATCTCTTCCGAAAGTAAATCAGGTATGTCGTTTACGGAATTCTCATACCAGTTGGTTCAGGGATACGATTTCCTTCACCTTTACAAAACTGAAAATTGCAAATTGCAAATGGGTGGTGCCGATCAATGGGGAAATATTACAACAGGAACTGAGTTGATCAGAAGGAAGTTAGGTCATGAAAACAATGCCTTTGCTCTTACTTGCCCTTTGATTACTAAAGCCGATGGAAGTAAATTCGGAAAAACTGAAACCGGAAATGTATGGCTTGATCCGGAGCGCACCTCACCTTATGAGTTTTACCAGTTTTGGCTTAATGTATCTGATGAAGATGCCGAAAAATATATTAAAATATTCACGCTTTTAAAGCAGAATGAAATTGATAATTTAATTGCCCAACATAATGAAGCACCACACCAGAGGCTGTTGCAAAAGACTTTAGCTAAGGATATTACTGTTAGAGTTCATGGTGAAAAAGAATATGAATCGGCTATAAGTGCATCGGAAATTTTATTTGGCAAGGGTACAACAGAAATGCTTAGAAATATTGATGAGAAAACTCTTTTGAGTGTTTTTAGTGGTGTTCCACAAGCAGAAATTTCAAGAGATGAGTTTGATGCTGGAATTCCGTTGCTGGATTTTCTTTCTGCAAAAGCAGGAGCCTTTAAGTCAAATGGAGAGGCCAGGAGGATGCTTAAAGATAATGGTGTATCAATTAATAAAAGTAAAATTAAAGAAGATTATGTTGTTTCCGAAGCCGATTTGTTAAATCAGAAATACATTTTGGTTCAAAAGGGAAAAAAGAATTATTTCTTACTCAAGATAGTTTAGAACATTATTCTTTAATAATTTATTTTCTGTGGAGTATAAAAGTTGCAACATATTATATAATATGCTGTAATACAGCCTTATAAACTCCATTTATGATTGTCGGTAATTAACAATTGACTGTGATTAATTATTGATTTTGTATGTTTTATTTTGGATTGCATGTTCTATTTTTACATTGTAAACGAAGATAATGAATATACAAACTGATTCTTTAACTGAGTTAAAAGCCTTAATAAGCCTGCTCGACGAACCGAGCGAGGATAACTTTGCCGCAATACATTCCAAGATAGGTGCTTATGGCACTTTGGCAATTCCTTATTTAAAAGATGCTTGTAAGGATTACTTTGACGAATCGCATAACCTTAGAATTAAAAATCTTATAAGTGAAATTTATTATAATGACACTTTTAGTTTATTAAGCAGTTGGTCGGAAAATGAAGGAAAGGATTTGCTTGCCGCTTTTATTGCTATTTCACGTTTGTTAAATCCCGATGTGGATATGGACAAATATAAAAGTGAATTTGAGCACATAAGGCAGGATGTATGGCTTGAACTTAATGATAACCTAACCGCACTTGAGAAACTAAAAGTTTTAAATCACATAATTTACGATTATCATAACTTTTCAGGTCAAAGAAATCCCAATGGCGATAAACTGAAATTATATATTTTCGATCATTTGTTGGACACTCGAAGAGGTAACTCTCTGTCATTAGGGATATTATATCTTGCCATAGCACAAAATTTGCATATACCGGTTTATGGTGTCGACCTGCCTGGGCATTTCATCCTATGTTATTTGGATGAAAGAGTTAATCTGAAACCAACCGAAGAATATAGTCAGAATGAGATTTTGTTTTATCTGAATGCTATGAATAATGGGGCTGTTTTTACAAAAAATGAAATTGACGGATTTATCAAACAGATGAAAATTCAACCAGAGAAATCACACTTCCTTCCTTGTTCAAATAAAACGATAATAAAAAGGCTGCTTACCGAAGT
>JBFFLX010000167.1:0-7226 GCA_041554435.1 Bacteroidales bacterium | reverse complement strand
TACTACCTTCGCATAATATTCTAGGCTCGGAATTTTCCTGTGAAACCGAAATAATTGTTTGAAATAAAATAAATATCGCAATTATAAGTTTCATTTGCTTCTTTTTAAATGCCACATAACTATTGGATATCCGCTCTTGTATTGCTTTTATATTCCTTTTGTCCTTTGTTCTTAGGATTCCAAATTCCTGAAAACCAGTTTGATATAAAATTTGCGTTTGAGTGAGTTAATATCCTGTTGTTCATATCTCAAAATTAATCTTTTATTTAATATTTACAACAAATCTCCAGGACTCGTAATTCTGGAAATTTGTAAAGTGCTAACATGTGTGTATATCTCCGTGGTCTTGGAACTATTATGCCCCAATAACTCTTGTATGTACCTTAAATCAGTACCACTTTCTAATAAATGAGTCGCAAATGAATGCCTTAAGGTGTGAACCGAACCCTCAGCTCTTATCCCTGCTTTTTGCTTTGCCTTTTTCAATATGTTCCTTACACTTGTTGATGAATACCTGCTCCCATACTGACCCTCAAATAAAAATTTATTTGGTTCGTATATCTTAATGTATTCCTTAAGCAGTTCAGCAGCACTTTCCCCTAATACTGTATACCTGTCCTTCCTGCCTTTGCTTCTTTTAATATGTATCATGCTTCTGTCGAAGAGAATATCTTCAACTTTCAATTCTAAAAGTTCGCTTAACCTTAAACCTGCCGAATATGTTACAAATAACATGGCTTTATGTTTTATGTTATCAATATTGGCAAATATTCTTTTAACCTCTTCCTTACTATATATGTCTGGTAGAGCTTTATTTCGCTTTGGACGATTTATTGAATCATAATTAATATGTTCATTGCCTATGCATTTATAGTACAATTTAATGGCATTTATCGACTGGTTTATTAATGATGCAGATGGATTTTGCCTTTCAATCCAGGCCTCATGATAACCGTCAACTTCACTTCCCCCAAAATTGTTAACCTGATCAATATTGCTATGAGGAAATGCATTAATAAACCGCAAAACCAAATTATGATAGGTTACAAATGTATTCTCACTATAATTTTGTAATTGCATATAGTTTAAAAACTCAAATGGACAGGCCTTATAAAAATGTTCCTTCTGATATTCCTGTTCAAGCAACATACGCCTGATTTCAACATCTTTTACCTGAAGTTCAGAATTTAACATCACCCTAAACCTTGAGGTTAACACTTTAATAGCCCCTTTAAAATAATTCCTTTCATCCGAAAATATCCAAACTTGTTTCGGTTTGTAATAGTGTATAATTTTACTTTCAGATAACCACTTAACTTCTTCTTTAGGTAAATCCTGTCTAAAACCAATAACCTTTCTACCCTTTATAATAAAACAAAATAATGTAATGGGGATTTTAAGCCCCCTCTTCTTAATACCTAAAAAATAAGTTTCTTTACCTATAAAACCGTTAGTGCTAGTTAATTTGGGCCTCGGCGTTGCTTCCAAATAAGTTAGGTTAACCATTGCTATGTCAGAAAATAAATCCTTTATCAATCCCACCTTCTGTTCAGAATATTCACAATAACAAGAATTTATTACCACTGAATAGTTAATCCAGTCGTTTTGTTTTATTCTATTGAATATTATTTCATTCTTTTTAAAATATAATTTTATGATATGCTTTCCCTCAAACACTCCTTTATTTAAGTAAATTACTGGCAACGACATAGTTCTATGAGTTTTTTTTTGGCTAATATAGGGCATCAAAAATTTTTATGTAACTTTGTAAGCATGTATAACCGAGTATAATCACTTAATAAATTAAATAACCTATAACTTTATGAATAAAATATGCCCAACTTGTTCAGAACCCGTTATCGGAAGAACAGATAAAAAATTTTGTAGCGACCAATGTCGAAACGCTTTTAATAATAGAGTAAAAAGGCAAACTGAAGCAAACATCATTAATATCAATAAAAAACTTAGAAAAAATAGAAAAATTCTAAGCCAACTTAATCCAGAGGGAAAAACAACCGTAAGAAAGTTTATTCTTGAAAAACTTGACTTCGATTTCAATTATCATACACATTTATTTACCACCGAAAATGGAAATACCTATTTTTTTTGTTACGAATTTGGCTATATGATCATCGAAAAAAGTACCAAAGTACTTATAGTTAATGAACAACCTTATATGAAACCTTAGAAAACTTATCAATCTGAAACACTATTTTTTACCAATGACTAATGACCAATGACCAATGACCAATGACTAATGACTAATGACCAATGACCAATGACCAATGACCAATGACCAATGACCAATGACCCAACCTCGCCGGCAGGCAGGCAATGACCAATAAACCAATTATCCATTATCAATTATCAATTGTCAATTTTCAATTCTCAATTCTCAATTCTCAATTCCATCCATGCCCAGCTTCGCCACCTCAGTCCCATTTGAAAATGAAACTATCCTTGTAAATTACTAATTATGAGTAATATATGTAAATTGTTATTGGGTTAGTCCAAACGCAATTTTATTGCCTGTTTTAACTCTTTTTTATTGTGGATTATCTTAATCTAATTAAAAATCAGGCTACTATTTCATGAATTAATAATTTAAGTTCTATAAAGACGCTAATCTAGTAAAAAAAATTGCCCGACAATAACATAAAACTTATTTATAATCATTATAATTCCACCTAATAAGATGAATTTTACTTTGTTTTTCTTGGCTTGAGTTTTTCCAAAACGCTTACAATATCCCTTAATGCCCGGCCTTTTACTAACCATGAAACACCAAACGACCACACAGCTATAGTTTCCATTATAATCACCATATAAGCGCTAAAATATTCAATATCAAATATTTTCTTAAGTAAAATCTCAATGCCTATGGTTAGTATACTTGCCCAAACCAATACTCCACATACAATATATATTATGTTATTCCGCCTGTGCTTTCCTTTCGAAAATCGAAATATCGACATATATCCCATCACCAATAAAAATATGCCGGCAAAAATTAAATGGATGGTACCCAATAAATTGCTGTTGTGTCCGTACAATTGATAATGACAAACTTCGCATATTTCAGAATTTACGGCACCACTGCAGTCGGTAGGGATTAACACAACCATTAGCGCCGAGATACCTGCAATATGGGTTAAACCCGGTTTATGCAATAGGAAGTAAGGAACGAGCTGAACTATTGCATTAGCAAGGGTAATCCCGATTTAGAGTTTCACCATTTTGGTTTTTTACAAAATGGATGAAAGTCTTAGTCGATATGCAATAGAACACTTTTTTAGGTTCTATTGCATATTTAGGGTTAAAAAATTATCACTTAATATTTCTGTCTTTTTGTCTTTTGAATAACCTTTGTAGGAAATTAATAAGAGGCTGAATGCCGATAAGATTATTATGAAGAATACAGCCGATTTTGTATAATAATAATGACTTATAGAAGATAACAATCCTCCGTAAAAATACACTACTAAAACAGGTAATAATAAGCCCAAAATGCCTATCAATTGCCGGATACGATAATACGACAACAAAATATTCTGATTATGTCCATCTTTGTTCATATGCTCAGAACTTTTCCTGCATTCAAAATTAAGGAATTTAGGTCAACAAGAAATACTCTCCTGTGCAACTATTACTTCACTTCATCCATTTTAATAATCAACTGAGTCGGACCTGTGGAATATGGAGCAATTTCGTATGGATTATATTGAATAATATACAAACTATCGGCAATGCCAATATTTTCAGGAAGAGTAAATTTATCTTCCGGAAAATTAAATCCTGCATCCGAATATGTCTGCCCAACTTTCATACCTTTTCTCATACGAAAATTCTGCTCAGCAACTATCTTAAATTTATTCATATTAGCAATAAAATCTTCTGCTTTAAGCAGATTTCCATTTGCATCAAAATTCATATACATCTGAGTCTGACTGGCATGTGCTCCTCCGGTATATACTTCCGAAGCAAATAAAATAGAAACCTTTTCGTTGTCAGAATAACTAACCCGGCTTTTTAACCTAAAACTCCAAATCTGCTGTGAATCAGGATTCTCTGCTTTAAAATCAGCATATTCCTTTATGAAATTATTTGCGGCCGAATTAACATCTAAATTCATATCGCTATCCTTTTGTCCCAAAAGATCAACTATCCTTTTACTAATAAGCTTATTTGCAGCTTCCATATTTTGCTCTGTAAAAACAGGATAATTAATTAGTACATGTGCACAATTTTCGGCCAAGGAGTCGCAGGAAGGATCTTCCAGTTTAACCTCATTCATTTTCATCGCAAAAACACCTTCTTTTACTACAGTATCTCTTCTCTGTTGCGAATTCTTCTCATTACCTTCATTATTGCACGATACAGCCAAAAACATTATCCCTGCTGCAATCAAAAAAATCTTTTTCATATTCATATTTGTTTTAAGCCGTAAAGATAGTCAATAAGCCAAAACACAAAAGAATGTTAATATTTTTTAACCCGAAACCTGCAACATGCAACATGCAACCATGCCTTCATTTCATTACTGCCTCCAAAATAATTACGGCAGGCAAGCCCGCAAGCCCACAACCTTTTAACCATTAACGATTAACCACTAACGATTAACCATTAACCATTAACCATTCACCATTCACCATTCACCATTAACGATTAACCATTAACTATTAACGATTAACGATTAACCATTCACCATTCCCCAAAACCCCAAACAAAATTTCTTTAAAATATTTCCCCAAACCAATGTTTCAAAAACAATTTTTTACCCTATTTTTGATGAACTATTTTGAATAAAAATTTATTGATTATGAATATCATCGAAAAAATTATAAGTTCACACTCCAACAAAAATTCTGTTAAACCGGGAGAGATAGTCGATATAGAAATTGATGCTCGTGTTGCACGCGATTTTGGAGGACCTAATGTTGTAAAAAACCTGGAAGACAATAATTTAAAAGTCGACGACGTGAGTAAAACTTTTTTTACTTTCGACACCAACCCCACTGGTAGTGATCAAAAATATGCTATAAATCAGCATATTGTAAGAACCTATGCCCGCAAGCATGGAATTAAAGTTTTCGACATAAACAATGGTATTGGAACACACACATTATTTGCCAATGGTTTAGCCTGGCCGGGAAGCACTGCCGTTACAACCGATTCGCATGCTAACATTCTGGGTGCTATCGGAGCATTCGGACAAGGTATGGGCGATCGCGACATAACAGCCGCTTTCCACAAAGGAAAAATTTGGTTTAAAGTTCCCGAATCAGTAAAACTTAATTTTGTGGGGCTTCGCCCCGAAGGCATTTCGGCCAAAGATATAGTTCTTAATCTGCTTAACAGATTTGGTGCCAACAGTCTGCTGGGAAAATCAGTGGAATTTTATGGCGATGCCATCAACAACTTAACCCTCGACGAAAGAATTACCATCGCATCAATGGGTACCGAGATGGGAGTTATTATCCTCCTCTTCCCTCCTAATGATGAGGTAATGAAATATTGCGAAGAAAGAACAGGAAGGAAACTCGAAAAAGTTGAGGCCGATGCCGATGCAACTTATTCCGAAACTTACGAAATTGATATCAGCAAATTTGTGAAAATGCTAAGCCGCCCCGGCAAACCTCACGATGCTGTAGATTTAAATACTGAAAAACTTGTGCGCATCGATTCCGCCTTCGTAGGTAGTTGCACCAACGGAAGAATGGAAGACCTTAGAATAGTTGCCAATATCCTCAAAAACAGAAAAGTTGCTCCGGGAGTGGTAATGAAAATAGTTCCCACCACCGACGAAATCTGGCAGCAATGTCTCGACGAAGGTCTCATAAAAATATTTAAAGATGCCGGTGCTCTTTTCTCCAATGCCGGTTGTGCCGGATGTGCTGCAGGCCAGGTAGGACAGAACGGTCCGGGCGAAATTACAATATCCACAGGTAACAGAAACTTCCCCGGAAAACAAGGAAAAGGCTCTGTATATCTTGCTTCTCCGGCCACTGTGGCGGCTTCCGCTGTAGCGGGATACATTACATCAGAAGATGATATTCCCGATCAACCGGAAGTATACGATTTTAGTGTAGATGAAGATAAACCGAATAATATCAAACTTGATACATCTGCTCACGCAGACAAAAACACTGAAATTGAAGGTCGTGTCTGGGTAATTAATGAGGACAATATCGATACCGATATGATTTATCATAACCGTTATCTCCAAATTACCGATCCAAACGAAATGGGCCAATACATTTTCGACAACCTCCAAGGACATGAAGATTTTGCGAAAAAAGCAAAACCCGGTGACATAGTTGTTGTGGGTAAAAATTTTGGCGCCGGAAGTTCCCGCCAGCAGGCAGTCGATGGATTCAAAACGCTTGGCATACAGGCTATTGTAGCCGAAAGTTTCGGAGCAATCTATGAGCGAAACGCCATTAATGCTGCATTCCCAATTCTAACTTATAGCAATATTTCTTCTTTGGATTTAAAGGATGGCGATATAATAAATATAAATCTGATAACAGGACAAATAAAAAATATTTCCAAAGACAAAACCGCCGAAATTGAAGCATTCTCAGAAGTCCAAATGGAAATATACAATAACGACGGATTGTTTTAGAAAGTGCCTAAAGTTATCCCCAGGCCCCGGGAGTGCGCTAGAGTTCATCAAGTTATGAGTTCATAGAGTTCATAACTATTTGGGCGTGCCCCTTCGGGTCGGGCTTTCCGCTATACTCCCTCCCAAGGTCGGGGGTGTCGCTGCAATCCCTCACGCGGGTTAAGGTTGTAAAATAACGCATAGGTTTCAAACCTCCTACTTAGCAGATAAAAATCAACAAGCAGAAATAAACTAGTCTTCTTATTGACGAACATCCAACTTTTCTATAAAAAGTAAATAGAAGGGTGCTCTTCACCTCTGTATCATTAATAATAATAGGCTATAAATAGGACAGTGCTCTGCACCTTTATCTATTAAGATGGTAAAATATGCCAACATAAAATACTTTCCCTAGATAAATATTCTAAACATTATTGAACTTCTACAATAACAACTCCACCTATTCGCCAACTAATCCTTCGAACCTCTGAACCTTTAAACCTCTAATCTTCTGATTCTCTGATCCATTAAACCTCTGAACCTCTGAACCTCTGAACTTTTGAACTTCTGAACCTTTAATCCTCTAATCCTCTGATCCTCTGATCCTCTGATCCATTAAACC
>JBFFLX010000166.1:0-7504 GCA_041554435.1 Bacteroidales bacterium | reverse complement strand
CCAGCAGTGCTAAACACCAACTTGTTTGTGCCAATGCCATGAGAAAACACAAAAACCTGCAATACGTCAAAGAACTTCAATCTGTTTTTTCCTGTAAAAATCTGTAAAACCTTCAATAAGTACATAGCCCTGAAACCGGCGGGTGTAGTTCAACACCGACTCCTCACTGGGTCGTGCCGACCGCTCAGAGTCCTATTTATTAGCCATTGTACATTTATGATTTTTTCATTTTAATAAATCATTCTTTTTTAGTGGAAGACAAACTATTAATTGCAACCTTTAAAGATCTATCAGTACCATTAATGACATCCTCAACAGACAATTTAACCTCAATATCCGGATTTATCCCATAACCTATAAACTCAGTACCATCAGGAAAAAAATCTTTTTTTGCACAAACCAATACTAAATCATCACCAAATAAATTCGACATAATAGGACTTCCTGTGCTTCCAGCTGTTTTTCTTCCTATCAGTTTTCCTCTTTTCATTGTCAAAAATCCAAGGCAAAAATCTTCAGCACCTGAAAAGGAACTTTCATCTGCAACTACATTTAATGGTTTAGAATAAATTATTCTATCTGTAAATCCATCTATTTCCTTTCCTGTTGCTTCATACCATTCCTTTTTCGTTCCCCATGCCTTATGAGCTCCAATATTCATTGGCGACTTCCAGTTGACAGTCCCGATTTTACCATTGGTAAAATGCTTTAATATATAATGCGTCATTTGAGTAGCTCCACCAAAATTGTTTCTGACATCAATAATTAATCCATCCGTTTTTAGTATCTGAATATAAATTGAATCAAAAATTGGCTGGTATTCATTAGTCTTTACAAAATTATGGATTTGTAAATAACCAATATTGTCAGACAACACCTTGTAAGAAAATGGTTTATCACTGTACATTTCCAATTCCATAATCCAGGGATGACGGTGTATTGTAAACTTTTTTATTTCCTCATCAAATCCCTTAACCTGAATAATTGCAGGTTCTGAAGTACTACCACTTAATAAAAAGTGCCCGTAAGTTTGTAACATTAAATCATGCGAAGTACTGGCAAACATATAGGGTTTAACATTTTTTTCTGCATATTCCTGAACTCCCACATTATCTATTGCAATTATTTCCATCCCTTTGGAAAGGCCGGCTTCTGCCAAACAAGTATCTAGTACGTCCGTAACAATAACCTTGTTTTCTATCAGACGGGTTGTTATACTTTTTGTTGCGGTACCATAATATTTATTTCTTAATTGTCTGGTGGGAAATATTCGAGTATGTCCATCTTCGAGCAGAGACATAAATTTCTGTAGTACCCTGTAATACTCCCAATCGGTAGTTGTTTCCATTACTTGAAGAATAAATGCCCTATAGCAGCTATCCCAATTCAGGTTGGGTATTTGATCAAAGTATGCAAAATTATAACTGACTTCTTTCCATATCTCCGATAATCCATAAATTTTATCATCTGTGGTAAGTGATTTTTCTGTTTGTGAAAATGCCGGAGAACAAAGTGTTATAATACCTAATAACAAAAAACTCAATTTTTTCATATTATTAACTTTTAATTTTTCGCAAACCAATAAAATATTTTCAACTGTCATAAAATTGTATAAAAGTTAAACAAATTGTAACGAAATGTAATATTTTAATTGAAAAATTATCTTTAGTAATTTCACATCCTAACACCTAAATGTTTCATTTTTTTTAAATCAACAGCTTTACTTTTGCAAGCAGTTTTTAGCATTATGGCTAACGGTCACTTGCAAGTTGTCGTTGCGGATTTCGAAGAGCGTCAGTTTGGAATTGCTGCATTTGACTGTACGGTAGGTTAAGTACTATTTTGGATATTCATTATAAAATATATCAATTAGGAAGTTTTACTGGTTGATAAACAATTGAATAAATCATTTATAGACTTACTTGAATATATTTTCTTCTGTAAATCAACACATTCTACACAAGAGTTAATAAGATTTTCCACAGAATTTTTATTATATGGTACTAAATGCTTCATGTCTGATTTCAATGAATATTTAAAATAGTATTTTGCTTATATTTAATACACCTAAAAAACTAAAAATTGAATACTTCATCTCAGATACTATTTCATCAGCTTAATTGTATTTTGCAGCAACGATGGATAAAATACTATTACGTTAGGTAAAATTTAAAAAACAACCAATTCAATTTATACCATGAAAAATATTTCTTTTTTTATTGGGTTTGCAATTGCAACAATTACATTGACCTTCTGCAAAAATTCTGACAAGGCTTCATTTATAATACCTATTGAGGATTATTCGAATAAAGAAGTAAAAATTGATATTAATGATCAAACAGACAGGGATGTACGAGTATTTAAAACATGGTTTATGGATGATGGTTATAAAGTAGTTATGTTCCATGATTATTCTGGAGAACTTCAACAGTACGAATGCTTCTATGGAACCGAAGAAATATTCAGTGAGGCTAATCTATCTTGGAAAAACGATACTACTTTAATTGTAACCTTGATAAACACGGATCTCAATAATAAAATTAGTTTTGAATTCTTTGGCAATGGAAGTAGCTCAGGAATGAGATGGGATGAAGAAAAAAACTTTAACTAACAAATAGGACTTTGAGCAGTTAACAAGACCCAGCTTTATCCAGATTCAACTCTCTTAGAATGGAACAAAGAAGACCCAGTCGATAGTTTTGAGATTAATAGGAACAATGTCATTTATAGCTTTCAAAAGAATAGAAATCCGTTTATTGACAATCCTGAATATGTCGCTGAAATTTGGATGACTACTGGAATTGAGGATCTAAGAGAAGTTAACATAAAGGATTATCCCAATCCAGCTAAGGATATTGTAAATATTGAATTATCAGCCAATGAACCTATCGTTGGCAAAATATATTCAGTACACGTAAACTTATGTATGAATTCCAAGTGACAGGGAAATCACAAATATGTGTTCACGAATTTAATTCGGGTGTCTATATTTTGGAGATTATAGTCGAAGGTCAAAGTGATAAATCCAAACTTGTAATTTTTAAGTGAATTATTTCTTGTTATTACAGTATTTTTTATGATTTAATACCCGCAGTCTTCGCTAAAAACAGAATAGTCATCTTTGCTAAAATTAAAAGGTATTTCTGTCGCATTATCAACCTGAATACAAGTAAGTGAGGGATTTCCCCAACATTCAATCCATTCCAAGGAAGGACAGTTAGTTAAATCTAATCTTTCCAGTTCATTATTAAAACAACGAAATTGAGCCAGATACACTTTGTTCGATACATCTAAACTTGTTAGTTTATTATTTTCGCAAAAGAACCATTCCAACAATGGATTGTTTGAAATGTCTAAATCAGTTAGTAGATTATTTTCACAACACAGATTATCTAAAACAGGATTATGCAATACGTTAATTTGAGTTAGTTGACAATTTTGGCAAAATAACCACTTTAAATTTGAGTTAGTCGATAAATCTAATTGTCCTAAAGGATTAAATTGACAATTTAAAATACTGAGAGATGGATTATATGTTAAATCTAATTCTGTAAGTTGGTTCTCATTGCAACGCAAACTTGATAAGGCACTGTTTGCAGAGACATCTAAATTCATTAGTGGATTACTGCTACAATCTAATTGCATTAATTCAATATTTTTTGAAAGGTCGATGTTTGTTAATTGATTTTCATTACAACGTAATGTTAATAATTTTGTATTTTTTGAAACATCCAAGCTTGTTATTTGATTTGTTCCACAATAAAAAGTTGTTAATGCTAAATTGTTAGATACATCAATATTGGTCAACTTACTTACGCCACAACTTAATAAGGATAAATTAGTATTTTTTGAAACATCTAAATCTGAAAATAAATTGTCACTTCCATAAAAAGTCTCCAATGCAATATTTGAAGAAATATCTAGGGATGTAAGTTTATTGTGTTGGCAAGTTAACCATGTTAATGATTCAAGGTTAGACAAATCTAAAGAGACAAGTTGATTTTCCATACAATCCACCCTAATCAAAGAAGTATTCTTTGACAAATCCAAGTTGGTGAGATTATTTATTAAACAATAAAGTTTTTCCAAGGCAATATTTTTTGATAAATCCAGTGAAGTAAGTTGATTGTTTAAACATGACAGGTAAGTTAATGCAATAAAATCCTCAATGCCTGTTAAGTCTTTGATATTACGATTGTATAATTCAAGTCTTTTTACCGTATCAATGCTACTTGTGGATACATAATCATCCAATGGAGGAACATCATAGCCAAATTCAATCAATGCAAGTTCAAAATTATCATCTGGCACATAAGTACAATCATCAACTTCACCATTGCAGTCATTGTCAATACCATCTCCATATATTTCATAAGTATCTGGACTCACATCTGCATCAGTGTCATCGCAATCAATACCATTTTCATTCAATGCACCACATTCATTGAAAAGAGCATAGCCGTCACCATCTGCATCGATGATAACATCCCCATGCTGCAAATGAGCAGGAACTGCTTGTTGGTCTACAGTGATTAAATGCCAGATATCTTTCTCTTGGTCGTGATGACAAAGAGTAACTTTTTCATTAATTTTTGACTTTAACTCGTTCAGGACTTGGTCTTCTTTGGGACTTATCAGAGATTCTTCTTTATTGCAAGAAGTAATAAACACAAAAAAAAGCATCAACAATGTTTTTGTCAAAGTTTTCATGGCTGTCGATTTATAGTTAATAAATAAATGTACAAATTAATACACTGATATACAATATATTAGAAAAATAATATGAAGCATGATTTTAATATCGAGGTGATTGGGTTTATGCTAAAAAACAAATACATTCAAAGGCGTTCAAAGTGTTCTGTCTTATTCTTTTTAAATTGTGATATTATTTGATAAACACAGCCTAATCCAGTCGAACATTACAATTATATTGTAAATAAAATCAACCAAAATTGTATATTGATAATGTTAGTTGGATATTAATATTATCATTTATGAATCTTTACAGCATAATAAGCTACAGTATATTGCAAATAAAATAAAGCAATACTCCAGCAGATGCAAAACACCCACTTATGTTATCATTAGCAATACCGATTCTTCAAAGCTGGTAAATGAGCAGAGCAAAATTACTTCCCGATATAAAGAGCAGAAGAAGCTAACTATATATAGAGTGCTTGTTCTCAGAACAGGCTATATTCCTGAGGGTTTTTTTGATATTACAGTTGGGTAAGTGTTTATACAATGTTGATTCCTTTCAATAAAATTATTCTGAATTAAGATGAAAATTCTATTAGGAGATTATCAAGAAGATTTATAATCTCATTTTTTTCAACATAGTAAATATAACAATGTTCTAATGCACGTGTAAGAGACACATAGCCAAGTTCAGAGGTTGTCGGATACTTAGAGTTCAAATTATTATTATTTTCTTCATTAATTGTTGAATCATTATTCTGACACATATCATCAAACCCTATAATAAAGGTATATTTAGCATCTATACCCTTTGATTGATAAACGGTTAATATTTTAACAACATTTTCAGAAAGGTCCGCAGAATTACGATTATCTCCCTCTTGCATTAATTCAAAATCAGGGCTATTACAAATTAATCCAGGATTACCTTTTTTATCATTATCTATTAATCTGGTTGGAATTTTTTGTTCTCTTAAAAAACTGTAAGTCTTCAGCCTAATTTGGACAGATTGGTATAGAAATTAAGAGATAGATTTCTTAAATTATAACCAATTAAAAAGTTCAAATTATGAATTCACAAAGACAGACCGCCGAATCAAAAGTTAAAGAGATTAGAAGACACACCCGCAAGAAATACTCAGCAGAAGAAAAAATTAGGATTGTAATTGAAGGATTGCGAGGAGAAACTACCATTGCAGAGCTTTGCCGCAGAGAAGGTATTAATGCAAATTTGTATTATAAGTGGAGCAAAGATTTTCTGGAAGCAGGCAAAAAAAGGTTAGATGGTGATATTAAACGTGAAGCTTCTACTGGCGAAGTTCACCATCTAAAAAATGAAAATATGGATTTAAAACAGCTTGTTGCAGAGTTGAGTCTTGAAAATCGTATGCTTAAAAAAAGTCTGATTGGTACCGAGTAAACTATAAACACATGAGAAGAAGCGCTAGTGAAAAAAATGGAAATCATCAACATTGTTGAAGGTTCAGAGCTGGGAGTAAAACGCACCCTGGAAGAACTTGGCATAAGTCGAAGTACTTTTTATGAATGGTACAAACGTTACCTTGAAAATGGATTTGATGGATTAAAAGCCAAAATCCCTGAGCAAAAATCATTTTGGAATAAAATCCCGGAAAAAGAACGGTGCCAGGTTGTTGAGACTGCTCTTGAAAAAACAGAACTATCACCACGGGAACTGGCCTTTCACATCACAGATAAGCAAGGATGGTTTATTAGCGAATCCAGTGTTTACAGGATATTAAAAGAAAGAGGATTAATAACCAGCCCTGCATGGATTGTAATGGCTGCAGCCGATGAGTTTAAGGACAAAACAGTTCGGGTTCATCAACAATGGCAAACCGATTTTACCTATTTCAAAATCATTGGTTGGGGCTGGTATTATTTGGCTACAATAATGGATGATTATTCCCGTTACATTATTTCGTGGGAGTTGTGCAAAAACATGGAATCAGTAGATGCTATGCGAGTTGTAGGACAAGCGCTAGATGAAACAAGATTGCAGGAGAATAACCGACCACGGCTTTTAACCGATAACGGTTCTAGTTACGTCTCCAATGAGTTTACCAAGTTTATTCAAGACCAAAAAATGGGACATGTAAGAGGAGCGCCCTATCACCCACAAACCCAGGGGAAAATTGAACGTTACCACAGAACAATTAAAAACATTGTAAAACTTGAGAATTACTTTTTCCCGGAAGTGTTAAAAGAAAGTATTGAATCTTTTGTCGATTATTACAACAACGAAAGGTATCACGAATCGTTGAAGAATGTGACGCCAGCCGATGTTTACTTTGATCGTGCAAAAGAACTCTTAAGTCGTAGAAAAGATATTAAAACGAAAACTATAAAAGAAAGGAAGAAAAAGAACCAGGAAGTGAAAATCTCAGCATAACAACTATTGAAATATTGAAAACTCCTATCGAGTTTCCAACAGTTCAACAGTTTATAAAAAACATCATTAACATAAATTTTTATTTTTAAAAGTATCTCTTAACTTTAACAAACAATTTGTCCAATTAACTCAGACATTAAACAGTTATTCGTAAAAGCACAACATAAGTTTTGTTCTTGGATGGTCGATTATTCAATTCAAGATTAAATGTAATACTCATTTTGTATCTTTATCTATACAAACAAAGATACAATTACTGAAACTTTTTGGTTATTTTATTACATTTGAATTTATTCAAAGTGCCACAACAACATCACTACTCATTGATTTAAAGCAATATAACGACATACTTAAATATAGCTGAATATAAAATTAGTAGTCCCGTCCCGGGCACTT
>JBFFLX010000165.1:0-7651 GCA_041554435.1 Bacteroidales bacterium | reverse complement strand
GCGCGTTATATTCATGGCGAAAAAGGAAAAGGATTCTGGACATTTTACGGTGGTCACGATCCGGAAGATTACCGGCATTTAATTGGCGATCCACCAACCGATTTAAGTTTGCATCCCAATTCTCCGGGATACCGTTTAATCCTGAATAATGTTTTGTTTCCGGCAGCTAAAAAGAAGAAGAGGAAAACCTAGTGGTTCATGTTAATTTCCCACAAACCCGGTGTAAACAAGATAATTTCAGTTTGGCAATCAACCATAAACAATTGTTCTGTTTTTCTTATCTGGTATGTCAACTTAACTTTTACCGGGAATTCCCCAATCTCATCGAATGCGACGAGTGTATTTAAAGAGCGATCTTTTGTGTCAATTTGTTTTCCATTCGATATTTCAGCACTGGATATAACCACAGATTTATCAGGAACACCATCGACTTGAAAGTTGATCCAGACTTGACTTCTGACTGACTTGTCACGAGTAAGTTTTGGATCAATAATTTTGATTCCCTTGCTTAAATTTACTTTAAATAGTGCCTTTGAATCATTAGGAATAATTAAAGAATCAGCCAACCATAAACCGTAATCTTGAATTAAATCTCCGGCTTCTGTAATGGTATTTAAAAGTCCATAACCATCTTTCTGCCCCTTAATAAAATTACCAATATAATTGGAGCCATTTTTAAAAGTATAAATGCCAAAGCCATTGGGATATCCTTTTTTAAAATTACCAGTATATGAATCGATACCTCTGGCAGAACCTTCTCCATTAGCTAATCCTTTTTTACATTCGCCATTGTATTGTCCCTGCAAATTTTCAACTAAAACCTTACAATTGAATTGAGTAAAACCATTAAAGACAAACACCAACATTAAGATGCTTATTAATACCAGTTTTTTCATAAACTAAAAATTGAAATTATTTTATATAAATATAACAAACTTAACCATCAATTTAAATTTGTTTTATATCTGTTCTGAGAAACTCTAAATTAAAAATTAACACCAATATTGATAGATAAACCATTCATAGATCTATCAATATTTATTCCTTCTACATTCTTCGAGGCCGGTGGAATTACTTCCACATAATTTCGATAAGAGTATCCCAGCGAAAAATAAAACTCGTTCAGATTGGTCGTATAAGAATAACCAAAACCTACTGAAGCTAAAACACCAGCATCATATTGTGAATATTGCGAGGTATTGTAGCGTGAGTTAATGTTCTTCTTTAAATGCCAACTATAACCAGCCTGACCATAAAAATAGGGAGCCCACACCTTTTCTTTATTAAAATAGAATTTGTAATCGATCGTAACAGGCATAAACATCTCATCAGTAAACTCAACTCCTAACGAACCGGTTAAAACGTGTTTATCCAAACGATAACCAATTCTAAAATTAGCTAAAGTACGTGTTAAAAACTCATCTTTTAAAGTAACAGATGGATTAATGGAAACTTCAATCCCTGCAATAACTTTGTTTTGCAATCGAAGAATAGAAAGTTTAGGGTCTGCTCCATCTCCACTAATCGCCTTTATTTCATCCTTAGAGGGTGTTAGCCCTAGTTCTGAGGCAAAAGTATTAAAGGTAATAGCTAATAATAATAATAATATTAAAATATTTTTCATGAAATAATCTTGTTATACGTAATTGTCGGTTTTTGATCAAGCATGTAAATATATAAAAACAGAGGAGTTTAGAGCTCTCAACTAAGAATTTAAAACAATTCTTTTCTGCGTATCCCTAATCATTTGTAAAACAGGCAAAAAATCAAAAATTCCACTATTATCTTTTATTGTTTTTCAAAAAAAAACCACCCGGAATTACGGGTGGTCTTTTTATTATCTTTCAAATCAGATTAATCTATTTGAGTATAAATATGCCAAGAAACGTTACTGTAATATTGGAATGCCATTTTAAACACCCATTTTCCGTCACTATCTTTATAACAATAGTTCCAAACGCCACCTTGGTAGTCATCTAACTGCACCCAGCCATCAGGGTCGTCATTTTTAGTTAGAACAAGTTTGTAGGCTTCCGAATGCCCATCAATTGCTTGAGGAGTTTGATCAACCTCAATCTCCATATCGCCCCAACCTGCATAAGAGTATTGCGTTACAAGCCCAGTTGCAGATGTTGTTCTCAAAGAAGTAGTTTCAGGCATATATCCCGAAAAATCATCTGTTCCATGGTACCACCACTGCCCGGTAAGGTTATAGTTTCCGTGGTACTTATTTTTCACTCCAATAAAAGCATATTGAGTTCCAAAATTACCACTAAGCAATACGTTCGGATTTGATGTTCCTGTAATGGTAAAAGCAATCATAAACTTATCTTCGATAGCAATACCAGCAGTTTTAAAATTGGCCGTAAAATCAACTTCACGTTCACCTGCAGGAATTACAACCTGAACTTCGGTAAAATCGTGCCAGTTAGACGGTAACAATTCAAAACCTGCATCAGGATTATCTGCGATATATCTGGTCACCGCAGCTTCATCTAACTTTACAGTTACTGTTAAATCTTCCTCCAATTGCCATGGAGAAGAAAGATTCACTTTAAAACTTGCAGGAAAAGCTGCATTTGGATCAGATGCCAACTCCAGACTCCTTTTAACATAGCCAGAAGCATTCGGCATTTCATTAAAATCAACAATATACGGGCTGCTTGCGAAATCAGGATTCATTACATCCACCATCTCATCATCCAAACAAGATGTTAGAAAAAGTAACGCAACCGCTGTTATTGATATAAATATTTTTCTTAATGTATTCATTTTTTATTCAATTATAATTTATACAATTACTATTTAACATCCCAGAAAATTCTGGCATCCATAATAAAATCAGAGTTATAAGGAACACCAGTTTTACTAATGGCAGCATTTACATTATCTGCGTTAAGGTCTAATTCTCTTTGCACATACAACATACGTACTGGAACCTGAGCCCTTACAATATTACTGTAGTATGAAATCATTGAGTTATCAACAACACTTGGATCAAGCGGTTCTGGATATCCTGTTCTGCGGAAATCAGCCCATGTTTCGTAATGATAAAGTCCAAGACCAGCAATGTATTTTTGATACATAATTGATTTCAAAGGATTTGAATCGTTCCAAGCAGCATTTCCGTTTAAAGTAAATGCATAATCCATTTTTAAGGTATCCAAATCAGCTCCGGTTACACCAGCTCTTGGTCCGTAATAATCAAAAGAGTCATCAATACCTTTTTCAAACATGTCTTTGGCACTTTCAGATACACCTGCTGATGACAAATTATAACCTCTTGCCAAAGCTTCAGCAATTAAGAAGTCAGCTTCAACAATCGACATTACAACCACATCGTCATCACTTTCTCCATATGTGCCAGGTCCCATGCGAACTGAACTATGGTTCCAATGGTCTCTTTCATCAGAATTTTGGCCTAACTGAAGAGACCAACTATAATCTTCAGAATCGACGCCTGGCTCCCAACAAAGTTGCAATCTTGGATCGCTACTTTCTTTATATAAACTAGACAAAAACCTATTTAAACCAAATTGTTGGTTTGCATTCGTTAAATTGCCATTGTTGTCTTTTCCATATGCATAAATCGGATTCATTTTACCCGCTTGATTAGTGATATAACCAGGATTTGAAGTAAGCGATGCTGTAATAAAACCACTGGCATCAAAATTCATATTTGAACTAATGTATGATTGACGACCACTCATTTCTGCCTGACGTAATAAAACACGTAATTTTAAAGTATTGGCATATTGTTTCCAGGTTGGAATATCGCCGCCACCAATAATATCGTATTTACTTTCCAACATTAATGTTGCTTCCTCAGCTTCTTTCAATAAAAGAATAGCAGTATCTAATTGAACTACCAGATCCTCATAAATTACTTGTGCATCGTCGTAAACAGGCTGTGTATTACCCTCAAAACCTTTTACAGCTTCAAAATATGGAATATCTCCATAGGTATCAACCAAACGCTGGAAAAGTGCAGCCTTCATAATTCGTGCAACTGCAACGTATGCAACATTTTCATCTTCCCAACCTTTTTGTTCTACATATCCCAAATTTTTCAGTTCGTTTAACATCGGGTTATTAAATATTGCATTGTAGTCTGAAGAAGTCATATTATAACTTTTCACCGAGTTCCAACCCGACCAACCACCTGAGTGGCCGAAGTATCCAATCCAAGCCCCGGTTAAATCAAAACTGCTACCCACCTGCTGACGTTCAGCAAATTGTTTTTGAGCACCAACCATTACTAAATCTTTGGTTGAAGTGGTTAAATCGTTAGGATTTTGATTTACATCAAGATAATCCGTACATCCTGCTGCTCCAATAAAAAGGAGAGCCAATAATAAATATATTCTAATTTTTTTCATGTTTCTACTTTTTTAAATGATTAGAATGTAATTGTTACGTTAAATCCAAACGATTTAGTTGGAGGAATAGCAGCTGCCGGTGAATAACCAACATCATTTCCTGTACCATTATTTGCTTCAGGATCTCCATACATATTCGAATCTGGCAAGAACATCCATAAGTTCCTTCCAACGAAACCAGCTTTCACACCTTTTACAAAACCACCTGTAGAAGTATTCAACAAATTGGCAGGTACATCGTAATATAAACTTACTTCACGAATTTTCCAGAACGCAGCATTAGTAACAAATGGGCGACTATTACTACGGTATGTTTGTGTCCAGAAATCAACATTACCATCGTTAGTTGTAATATTTGTATTTTCTTCGTACACTGGATTCTCGGTACTTCCAACATTTATAACCGATTCTGGAAATACAAATCTTTCGCGACCCGCAGAAGCAGTAATTGCTGAGATACCAGGGAATGCCATATCTTGTCCTGGTCCACTTCGTAATACGTGTCCACCACGGTATTCAGCAGATATACCAGCTGTAAATCCTTTGTATCTTAAATAGGTTTGTAAACCTAAAATATGTTTAGGTGTAGTCTGTCCTGTTATAACTAAATCGGTGCTTTTTGTAGGCAAACCAGTTACTTCATCCACAATTATTCTTCCAAAATAAGGACTATTTTCATCCATCACTCTGTCAAAATCAGAGGCTTTATTTACCGGATAAGCTTCTCCTTCAATGGCGTAAACAAAGTTACCTAATGAAAGTTCAGTAAACTCATCGGTCAACTTTACTACTTCACTCTTCCAATTGGCATAATTAATATTTACATCCCAACGAAAATCTTTTTTAGAAACCGGAACCAAAGCTAATTCAATCTCAATTCCGCTGTTTTTCATTTCACCAGCATTTACATACATCGAGCTGTAACCCGAACTATAGGTAATTTGAGCTGGTAAAGTCTGGTTTGTAGTTGTCATGGTATAATAACCTGCTTCCAAATTAATTCTTGAATCCAGGAAGTTTAAATCTACACCAATTTCTTTCGAAAGCGTAAATTCAGGTTCCAAATAACGGTTCTTTAATGAACCACTAATTGAGTGTGCAGTTAAGTCACCAAAAGGGAAACCACCAGTTACACCAAATTCATTCTCCAAATCATAAGGGCTGATATTAATACTACCTACTTTGGCAATACCTCCACGAATTTTACCAAAAGAAAGAATATTGTTATCTTTTAATCCAGGTATTGCTTCTGTGAATACGAACGATGCATCAACTCCAGGGTAGAAGAACGACCAGTTTTCTGGATCTAATCTTGAGTCCCAGTCGTTACGACCAGAGGCATGAAGAAATAAGAAGTTTTTATACCCTAAGGTAATATCACCAAATACTCCTGTTCTACGGGTTTCGTAATAGCCCTGGCTTCCACTTAACTGACCTAAACGGTTACTAATATTGTATAGCCCTGGTACTTCCAAATCATCTACATCAACCTGTAGAAAATTTTGATAGGTTGAACGTGTTGTAGCACCTAAAATTGAAGTAATTTTAAAATCGCCAATTTCATTTTGTGCAGTTAAGATAAAATCGTTGGTCCAGCGGAAACTATGATCAAAACGATCCCGAACATCAGCTTTTACATCGCCACCACTAGAATTTGATCTTCCCGATTCAAACTGTGCCCAGTATGAATAATCCCAGGCTTCAAATGTCGACTTGTAAGAACTATTATTCATTGATAATGAAGTTCTAACTTTGGCATTTAACCATGATGTAATTTCCTGAGAAAAAGTAAGTGTTCCAATCAACTGGTCACGTCTTCTTTTTCTACGGTTTTTATCCATGTCGGTATATGGATTGTTGTAGTAATCGTTGTAATAGTGATTAATGTCCGCCCAGTTTGTTTGTTCCGGAGTAGAAGGCGTGCGCCAGTCGGCATAATCAGTTAATGGAATATTCTGACCAGTATTGTAAATTGGCCACAAAACATTCGCTGTAGTAACATCATCTTCGGTATGTGTATAGTTCACATTACCAATTGCCTGAAATCCTTTGTATCTTCTTGATGCATTTAAACGAATTGCATCACGTCTTAATTCATCCCCAGGCAGTAAACCTTTAGAAACTGCATCCTGAATAGATGCAAAAAAAGTACTGTTTTCATTTCCGGCAGAAAACGAAAGATCGTTTTGCATAGTAAGACCAGTGTCGAAGAAAGCTTCCTTTTCGCCAGGAATAGCCTTGTAAGGAACTTCCTGATATCTACCATATTCATCAGGACGTCCAATTGGCCACATTTCGCCATTAAATTCTGGACCATACTGTTGATTCTCATAAGCTTCGTAAACTGGATTACCATACATATCGCTTGAGGAACCTAGCCCAAAACGAGTCTGAAATTCAGGCAAATATGCTACTTTGTCGAAAGTAGTAGTATTACTGAATTCAACTTTAATATTGTCTTTGCTACCTTGTTTGGTTGTAACCATAATTACCCCGTTGGCTGCATCCGATCCATAAAGTGCTGATGCATTTGCACCCTTCAAAATACTGATATCCTGAACGTCATTAGGATTTAACGAAGTTAAATAGCTTAACGAAACAGGAACACCATCGAGCACTAACAACGCCTGGTTGTTACCTGTTAACGAACGGTTACCCCTTAATACAACCCTTTGACTTGGATTAACTCCCGTACTGGTGGTTGTAATTTGCAAACCAGCAACTTTACCTTGCAAGCCAGTTGCAATAGTAGGCGATTTTGCCATGGTAAGTTTTTCTTCGTCGATTGTACTCATTGAGTAACCAATCTCCCTTGAGTTACGCTGAATACCAATTGCAGTAACTACAACCTCATCAAGACCAACGAGATCCGGATTCATAGTAATAGTATAGTCAGATGCAGAAGTCAACTCAACATTTTGAGTTTTCATACCTACAAAACTAACTACCAAAGTTTTTGAATCCTCTGGAACTTTAAGTTCGAATAATCCATCGATGTTGGTAATTGTACCAAGGGTTGTTCCCTTAACAGATACCGATACTCCAGGAATTGGTTGCCCATCGTCAGCAGAGGTAACCGTACCAGTTACGTTCCTCGTTTGAGCGTTTGCTACCAACGTCCCCATAAAAAGGAGAATCGATAAAAAAAGCGCAATTTTTTTCATAGAAATAGTTTTAAATTAATAATTAAACAGCTTTATATAAATAAATAAATTTTAACAAATTCAGACAACGGCATACGTATCCCCCAATACGCGCAAATCCGTTTTAAT
>JBFFLX010000164.1:0-7663 GCA_041554435.1 Bacteroidales bacterium | reverse complement strand
TTTATATGCGGATGAGGATCATAATCACTCAATTTGAAATCTTCATAATTGAAATCGAATATAGTTTTTACCTCGGTATTTAATGACATTTTTGGCAGTGCTCTTGGTTGTCTGGAAAGTTGAGTATTTACCTGATCCAGATGATTTAAATAGATATGAGCATCTCCAAAGGTATGAACAAATTCTCCCGCATCAAGATTTGTAACCTGAGCAATCATAAGCAAAAGTAATGAATAGGATGCTATATTAAATGGAACACCCAGAAAAATATCGGCACTGCGCTGATACATTTGCAGAGATAGTTTTCCATTTGCAACATAAAACTGAAACCATGCATGACAAGGGGGTAAGGCAGCATTTCCTCTGGCAACATTTTCGGCAAACGACATTGAGGAATCCGGCAAAACAGAAGGGTTCCAGGCAGAAACGATAATACGTCTGCTGTCGGGATTATTTTTTATTTGATCAATAACATTAGAAATCTGATCAATTCCTTCTCCATTCCAATTTCTCCATTGTGCGCCATAAACAGGGCCTAAATCGCCATTTTCATCGGCCCAATCATTCCATATTCTCACACCATTTTCCTGAAGGTATTTAATATTGGTTTCTCCCTTTAAAAACCATAATAACTCATAAATAATTGATTTTAAGTGGAGTTTTTTAGTTGTTAGCATTGGAAAGCCTTCACTTAAATCGAACCTTAGCTGAGGGCCAAAATAACTTATTGTTCCCGTACCTGTTCTATCGGTTTTCTTAGTTCCTTTTTCCAATACTTCATTTAGTAAGTCTAAATATTGCCTCATAAGTAGATTTAATTTAACCGACTTCAAAGTTATCAACATATCAAAATGTGAAGACACAAAGCCATAAAAAAAATTAACTTAATAAACCCCTGATATTTATAAACTTACAATTTACTTAACAATTAAATTTACTTAATTAAGAATTTAACCTTAATACATAAGACTAAAATGCAGAAATAGACAAATAGAAATTTAAAATTATTTTACATTTACGACTTCAAAAAAATCATTTAAAAGTTTGATGATGGGCATAAAAAGTAGAATTACGATAATGAACTTCCTACAGTTTTTTATCTGGGGAGCATGGTTGATTACTGTTGGTGTATATTGGTTTCAGAATAAAGGTTGGTCTGGATCTGAATTTGGAGCAATTTTCTCCACAATGGGAATCGCAGCACTGTTTATGCCTACAATTGCAGGTATTATTGCAGACAGGTATATTAATGCTGAAAAACTATATGGAATACTTCATATTTTAGGAGGTATAACACTTCTAAGTGTTCCTTCAATTAATAATCCGGGCGACTTTTTCTGGATTATTCTTTTGGCAATGATATTTTATATGCCGACCATATCGCTTGGTAACTCCATATCCTACAGCGCATTAAAAAATAACAATTTTGATGTAATTAAAGATTATCCTCCTATTCGGGTATGGGGTACAGTTGGTTTTATTGTTGCTATGTGGGTAACTAATTTATCCGGAAACAAAGATTCAGCCAATCAGTTTTACATAGCAGGTTTTACTGCAATTATTTTAGGCTTATATTCCTTTTCTCTTCCAAAATGTCCACCTGAAGGAAGATCAGCAGAAAATAAATCCATTAGTCAAATGCTTGGTTTGGATGCCTTCAAACTCTTCAAGAACTATAAAATGGCCCTTTTCTTTCTATTCAGTATGTCATTAGGAGCAGCACTACAATTAACAAATGCTTTTGGTGATGTTTTTTTAGATGATTTCAAACATATTGCTGAATACAAAGATTCAATTGTTGTGAAATATTCGACTTTGATTATGTCCATATCCCAAATGTCGGAAACACTGTTCATACTTGCAATACCTTTCTTCCTGAAGCGATTTGGAATTAAAAAAGTGATGCTCATTAGTATGTTTGCATGGGTACTTAGATTTGGGTTGTTTGCCTTTGGAGACCCCGGAACGGGCTTATGGATGATTATACTTTCAGGCATTATTTATGGAATGGCATTTGACTTTTTCAATATTTCAGGATCATTATTTGTAGAAACCTCCACCGACTCTAAAATACGATCTTCAGCACAGGGCTTGTTTATGATGATGACCAATGGGTTTGGAGCTATACTCGGAAGTGTTTCAAGTGGAATTATAATTGATTTGTATTTTACAACCGAATCTGGAAAAGACTGGCAAGGTATATGGATAACTTTTGCAGTTTACTCTTTAATTATTGCTCTACTATTCGCTATATTCTTTAAACACAAACACAAACCTGAGGAGGTTGTTAATATCCAGCATTAATATTGGTGAGGTGCGGGTTGCGAGTTTCGGGTTGCGGGCTTGACTGCCGAAATTATTAGTTTGAAGGCAGTAATGAAATGAAGCCATGGTTTCAGATTAATCATCTGATCCATTGATCCTCTAATCCTCTGATCCTTTGATCCATTAATCATCTGATCCTTTAATCATCTGATCCATTAATCATCTGATCCTCTGATCTTCTAATCTCCTGATCTCATAAAAACATAATATCAGATATCCAGGCACTACAATTTTATCCTTGATCTTGCTTCTTTTATCTTTTATCTTTTTTCCTCCTATTAAGTTCATCTCTGATTTTTGATGCTTCTTCAAAATTCTCTTCAGCGACTGCTTTTTCAAGCATATCTTTTAATTCTGCATTCAGATAATCTTTATAACTTCCAATATCGCTTTCTATTTCATTGTCTTCAGACTCAGCATCCTCCGAATCGCCATCTTCGAGTATAATTCCTGCTTCATCCAATACGTGTTCTTCCACATATAGTGGACAATTGAATCTTAAAGACAGAGCTACGGCATCGGAGGTACGGCTATCAATTTCAGAGAGTTCACCATCATGAGAAACACACAGCAGTTTAGAAAAGAAAATTCCATCGTCGAACTTATTGATTATCACCTCTTTAATTCTAATACCAAAATGCAATGCAAAGTTTTTAAATAAGTCGTGAGTTAAAGGACGGGTAGGTTTCATTTTCTCTAATTCGATGGCTATGGCCTGAGCCTCAAATCCTCCGATAATAATTGGAAGTCTTCTGCTTTCTCCGGGAACACCTAGCACGAGTGCATATGCTCCACTTTGCGATTGACTATAAGACATACCAACTATTTCCAACTTGATTTTTTTCATAAATGCCATTAAATTTGTGATGCTAAAATTAGGAAAAAAATCCCAAACACCTAGAATTTTAAGGATTTGTTTTATGTAAATTACTAACATCAAAGCAAAAATTAATATATTTACCAATTAATTGTTTTTCACTATATTAAAAATTTACTTTTTCAGATTGTTTATAAATAACATACTTTTGATAAATAAATGACTTTTTACCTAATAAACTATTTCTAAATTTATATTTTAGCAAATTAATGCAATCGTTTGAAATTCGTTTCATTTAAACAATATATTATGAAGAAAATACTTACATTTTTTACGCTTCTAAGCATGCCATTTCTAAGCATGGCAAGCGAAGCTGATTTAGTTATTCCTGAAGGAATGCGTGGAGAAACCATTCTTTATTGGGGATTTCTTATCACCATTGCAGGTTTCATGTTTGGCCTTTATCAATTTGCCAAGGTTAAAAAGATAAGGGCACACAAATCGATGCTTGAGGTTGCTGATGTTATTTACCAAACCGGTAAAACTTATTTAATTCAGCAAGGTAAATTTTTAGCAATTTTATTTTTATTCATTGGAGCAGCAGTAGCATTTTATTTTGGCTGGCTCTCTGATGCAGACTTTGGATTTGCCGGTGTTGCCATGATTTTGGGCTGGACAATTCTTGGAATTTTAGGTTCGTATAGTGTTGCCTGGTTTGGTATTCGTATGAATACTCTGGCAAACTCAAGAATGGCCTTTGCCTCTTTGGAGCGTAAACCTTTAAAACTTCTTAATATCCCATTAAATGCGGGGATGAGTATTGGTGTTGTTTTAATATCTCTGGAACTTACAATGATGCTTATCATTCTAATGTTTGTTCCTGGTGAATTTGCAGGAGCAAGTTTTATTGGATTTGCAATTGGTGAATCTCTTGGTGCATCTGCGCTTAGAATTGCCGGTGGTATTTTTACCAAGATTGCAGATATTGGATCCGACCTAATGAAGGTTATCTTCAAAATTGGTGAAGATGATCCAAGAAACCCAGGTACTATTGCCGACTGTGTTGGTGATAATGCCGGTGATAGTGTTGGTCCAACAGCCGATGGTTTTGAAACTTATGGTGTAACCGGTGTTGCACTTATTTCATTTATAGTTCTTGCTGTAACAAAGGGTACTGAATGGGAAGCAAATCAGATTCAATTATTATCATGGATCTTTGTTATGAGAATTCTAATGGTTGTTACATCAATTGTTGCTTTCTGGATTAACGGAGCAATAACAAATGCCAAATATAAGAAGGCTGACGATATGGACTTTGAAAAACCATTGACAAGTCTTGTTTGGATAACATCCTTACTATCAATATTGGTAACATTTGCTGCCAGTTATTATTTGATTGGTAACATGCCTTATAATTTGTGGTTTACCTTATCTATAATAATTAGTGCTGGTACTCTCGGCGCAGCCTTAATTCCTGAGTTCACAAAACTCTTTACCAGTCCAAAATCAGCTCATGTAAACGAGGTTGTAGAAGCATCTAAAAAAGGTGGAGCCTCTCTCAATATACTTTCTGGATTGGTAGCAGGTAACTTCAGTGCTTTCTGGCAAGGTATGGTTTTCTTCTTATTAATGTTTATTGGTTATTATGCAAGTACTTTCGGACTTATAAACATAATGTTATATCCTTCAATTTTCGCTTTCGGACTTGTAGCCTTTGGATTCCTGGGAATGGGACCTGTTACTATTGCCGTAGACAGTTACGGACCAGTAACTGATAATGCACAATCGATTTATGAGTTATCATTAATTGAAGAAAATAAAAAGGAGATAATTCCTGAAATTGAAAAAGATTTTGGATTTACACCTGACTTTGAAAAATCAAAATATTACCTTGAGGCCAATGATGGTGCTGGTAATACTTTTAAAGCAACCGCTAAACCTGTTTTAATAGGTACTGCTGTTGTTGGAGCAACAACTATGATATTCTCCCTTATTCTTGTTATTGAAAGTACTATAGGTATAAAACCTGAGGAGGTTCTAAATGTATTAAATCCATATACCGTATTAGGATTTTTATTGGGAGGGGCCGTTATTTACTGGTTTACAGGCGCTTCTATTCAAGCAGTTACAACTGGAGCTGCCAGAGCTACTGAGTATATTAAAAAGAATATAAACCTGGATCCAAATGCTGAGAAAAAGGCAGATATTGAAAAATCGAAAGAGGTTGTACAAATTTGTACCGTTTATGCACAAAAAGGTATGTGGAACATATTTATTGCACTTTTCTCTTTTGCTCTTGCTTTTGCATTCTTATCGGCACCTTCAGGACTTAAAGAGGGTATGTCAGCAGAAAATATTTTAAGTAATTCACTTCCTGTTGCTATGTTCGTTGGATATTTATTGTCCATAGCATTCTTTGGACTTTACCAGGCAATATTTATGGCTAATGCAGGTGGTTCCTGGGACAACGCCAAAAAAGTTATTGAAGTTGATATGCAGGAAAAAGGCACCGAATTACACGCTGCGTCTGTAGTAGGTGATACTGTTGGTGATCCTTATAAAGATACTTCTTCAGTGGCAATGAACCCTGTAATTAAGTTTACAACCTTATTTGGTTTACTAGCAATGGAGATAGCTATTTCTGTTCATTTCAGAGCAATAGCACCTTATGTTGGATTAGGTTTCTTAGCGGTTGCACTATATTTTGTTTACCGTTCTTTCTATAAGATGAGAATCAATCAATAAACTAAAATATCACATATAAAAAAAAAGGAGGTTTTATGCCTCCTTTTTTTATTTTTGCACTTTATATGGGAAGAATACTGGCATTGGATTACGGACAAAAAAGAACAGGAATTGCGGTTACCGATAATGAGCAGATTATTGCTACAGGTTTAACTACCGTTCCTTCTAATACTCTTTTGAAGTTTATAGGCGAATATATTAAAAATGAGGATGTTGAGTGCATTGTTATCGGTGAACCAAGAGATATGATGAACCGTCCCTCCGACTCTACAAAATATATTGAGCCTTTTATTGGTGCCTTAAGAAAGAAATTCCCTCAGTTAATTATTAAAAGATACGATGAACGATTTACATCGAATATTGCTTTTCAGACAATGATTGATGGTGGTTTGAGTAAGTCGAAAAGAAGAAATAAAGATATGGTAGACAAAATTAGTGCTACACTTATACTTCAGTCGTATTTAAAATCGTTGGAATAAAAACAAAAACAGATGTTACAAATAACTGCTTACGGACATCCTATTCTAAAAAAGGTCGGAGTTGAAATCGATCAAAACTATCCCGAACTGGATAAACTAATTGAAGACATGTTTGAAACCATGTATAATTCGCGTGGTGTAGGTCTTGCTGCTCAACAGGTAAACAAAGCCATTAGATTATTTGTGATCGATGCTTCGCCTTATGGGGAAGAGCACGAGATAGCAAAGGATTTTAAAAAGGTGTTTATAAATGCTAATATTACTTCCTACGAAGGTGAAGAATATGAAATGGAAGAAGGCTGCCTTAGTGTACCAGGTATCAACGAATATGTTAAGAGGCCTTCAAGAATAAAAATGACTTATCAGGATGAAAATTTTGAAACCCACGAGGAAGAGTTTGACGGAATTATTGCCCGAATAATTCAACATGAATACGATCATATTGAAGGTAAACTCTTTGTTGAAAAAATTCCCCAAATAAGAAAGATATTGATTAAGAAAAAATTAAAGGATATATCTGTAGGAAAACATCCTGCTGATTATAAAATGATTTATCCACGTAATAAAATGAGATTATAAATCAATTAATATGAGAAACTTAGGTTATTTTTTACTTGTCGTATTATCATCAACTTTAATACTTTCCTGTGGTGATAATGCAAATAAAACTAAGGTTGAAATAAACCTTAACGATAGCATTAATTTTTATGAGCAATCATTATTTGGACAATCTGATGTAAATAAAGTTGACATTAAAGGGGCTCTCAAACTTTCCGATTTCTATTATCAGTGGGCCATGGAAAACAAAGGAGATAGTCTGGCTCCTGATTACCTGCTAAAATCAGCAGATTTGGCTATGAATATGAAGAAGCCTGTTCCTGCCATCAATGCTTTCAACCTTATTTTGAAGGATTATCCGGAGCACAAAAATGCTCCCTATGCATTATTCTTAAAGGCTTTTGTTTATGAAGATATTCTGAATAATACTGAAAAGGCGAGAACTTATTATCAGGAATTTTTAATTAAATTCCCCGACAATGAATATGCCGATGATGTTAGAGTATCACTAAAAAACTTAGGAAAAACTCCGGAGGAGTTAATAAAAGAGTTTGAAAACAATAATCAATAAATAAAAAAGCCCTTGGTTTGAAGGGCTTTTTTTATTAATACAATTTTTTTCTTTTTGATTAGATTCCAAAAGTAATACCAAATTTGGCAAAACTTAATCCAGTGGAACCTAGTTCAGTAAATAATCCCATACCTGGGGAAAACATCCAACGGCCACCTACAAAGGCAT